>NZ_JAILWL010000052.1 GCF_025698965.1 Roseibium sp. | reverse complement strand
ATTCGCCCGGATCGCCATAATTTCCTTTGAGACCCCCGAGATCCTGGAGGAACTTGGCCGGCTGAATGTTCACGGTATTCTGACCAAGCCCATCCGTCTGTTCGGTGTGCTGGCGGCGCTCACCACCGCCATAAGCGTCGCGCGCCACGAGACGCGGCTCAAAAAACGGGTCAAGTCGCTGGACGAAACACTGAAGGCGCGGCGAAAGATCGAGCAAGCCGTTGAAATTCTGGCCAAAAGCCGGTCGATATCAGAAGAAGAAGCGTATCGCCGCATCCGTGAGAAATCGATGAACTCCAAGGAAAGCATCGCTTCGATCGCAGAGGCGATCATATCTGCAAGTGATCTTTAGATCTTTTCTGCGGGTTGCTTGTTAGCGGGGCCGGGGCAGAGTGACGATTTCGGATTTTGCGGTGCAAGACCAAAACGAAACCCTTCTGCTGCCATCTTCAGTCTGGAGATGTCATGGAAGAGCAGGTGGCTAAGTGGCGTGGATGCTGAGCTTGACACGCTGCGTGGTGTAACAGCCCTTCGTTCCATAACCATAGCAAAGACAGCCGGAAAGCAATCCAATCCATGCTGACGGCTCAATGTTCGTATGCGACGGGATTGTGCGGAGGCCTTGAATAACCGTTTCCGCACTCTTCGACGCTTGCCGATCAAGACAGTGATTGCTCACCTGATCAGAATTTGTCTGGCCACCTTTGTGAATTGAATGGAAGGGGGGGCTCAATTCGTGCTGCTGCTGGCCTTAAACATAGTCTGGACTTGCCCGAAAGAATGAAGAGCACACACTTCTAAAATAGGAGGCGTTATATTGGACGAGGAAACAGATCAACGCTGGATTTCTGCGAGAAGCGGTCCGGCTGGTTCTGACGAGTGGACGCACTGCTCTCGCGGCTATTGCCTCCCGGCAGCACCGGAATGAACGGCGACTTCCATGTTCTGGGAACCGACCATTTGGGGCGCGATCTTCTGAGCCGTCTGTTTACGTCGATCCAGCTGACCATGCTGGTCGCGGTCTTCGGCACGTTCTTTGGCGCCATTGTCGGCAGCTCGATCGGCTTTGTCGCAGCTCGGTTTCGCGGCTGGGTGGATGATGTGATCATGGTGCTGGTGACTTCCAGGCTTCCATGCCCTTCGTGATTATCGCCTTGTCGGTCATTGCGGTAACAGGCACCGGCAATCTGCTGCTGTTTGTTCTTCTGGTCGGTTTCCAGGGATGGGAACGTTATGCGCGCATCTCACGCGGACTGACCCTGGCAGCTGTGAACCACGGATATGCGGCGTCGGTCAGACTTCTGGGGGTAGGGACACTACGGGTTTATCTCCGGCATATTCTGCCAAACATACTGGCGGCTCTGATTGTTCAAGTCTCGATCAACTTTCCAGAAACGGTGATCCTGGAAACCTCGATGAGCTTTCTGGGTGTTGGTATTCAGCCACCCAACACATCGCTAGGAAACCTGCTCAGCTACGGGCGCGACTATCTCCTCAATGCCTGGTGGATTGCCGGTCTCCCGGGATTGACGATTTTCCTCACGACCTTGTCGATGAGCATCGTCGGCGACTGGTTGCGCGATGTTCTGGACCCCACCACCACCAATCGCAGGTAGGAAGCGGTAGCGTTGGAGTCACCGCTTGGTTCGGGTTCGGCTCGTCTCCGTCTGAGTACTTGTATTGGTGAAACAGGTTCGTACTTCAAAGCTGAGCGCCGGTTGGAATTCAGTCTCCAGAGCATCAAAATACGGGTTGGCTCTCAACCAGTCATTGCCTGCCCTCAGGCTCTGCGGCCTAAGCATCGCTCTTGTTTTTTAAGATTTGTTCATCTCGATATCGCGAGTTGAGCCAGAGTTGAAGATCAAGTCGTCATGACGCTCGAAGGAGCTATGCCGCAATCAAGTTAACTGGCATGAGCAACGTTATCAGAAATTTTACATTCGCTTTTTATTAATTCAAAAGTGATTAATAAGGAGGTGCCTATGTTTGCCATCACTCTGTCACCAAGCAATCTTTCAGTCGGTGCAAAGATCGGACTTGGAATGGCTGTGGCTGCTTGTTTAACCGCCATGACCGGCTGGGTCGGTTATCAAGGTGTTGGTGATATGGGTAAGGCAGTCGATCAGGTTTCTTCTGCATCTCAAGTCCTTCGCGACGTCAACAGAGCCTCTAGCCTGGTTGCCGATTTTGTCCTGAACAGGGACGCTCAGAGTGTTGAAACTGCAAAACGTGCTCTCGCAGATGCTGCTCTGACCGCAAAGGTGATGCGCAGTGTTCCAGACGAAGAGGGAACGGTCAGTGTTACGATCGGCGAATTTCAGCAGGCCTTGACGAACCTTCAGGCCAAGTCAGACAAGATATCCAGCGCCGCGGAGAAAATCCTCCTTGCCAAGAAGGAAATGACGAGAACCGCATCTGAGGCCGCGGAGCATGCCGTTAAAGCTGCTGATGATATCGACAGCAAGATCGGAAACATCTTCGTTAGTCTAGACAGGTTTCAAAGACTTGCCGTTAACACAGCTGTGGTGCTCAGCGCTGCGTACGACGCAGGAGTCGTGTTGGATGGTGCACAAAACAGCATCCTTGACGTGGTCAGGCAAGACGCGCTGACGGAAGTTGGTCGGATACTTACTGTCACGGAGCCCGCAGTAAACGAAGTGTTCGATCTGGGGGGCTTTCCATCGGCACAGAGCGTCGTGGCAACAATCGGAAAATCATTCGATACTCTCAAGCATAGTACTGCGGAAGATGCCCAATTGGCATCATGGAACGTTGAAGCAACCAGAACGGAACTTCATGTACTCGTGAGCTCGCTCAAAGCGCTGAATTTGAAACTTACCGCGGAATTTGAACAGGAACTTGCGAACAAAAAAGAGCTTGAGAATGCCGGGTCAAGGATCCGAATAGCCGATAATATGACACGCCGACTGGTCGCCGGCATCGCGGTCGCTGCGAGTGGTGCTGCTCAGTATCAGATCAAGCCTTCAGAGGAACTTGAGAAAACCGTCTCAGATGCCCTTGAAAAAGCTGGGGGATACGCAAAAGCGTTGGCGAATATCAGCGATGTCAGGATACTCGGCAAACTGACGGATTTTCAGACCGCTTTCGCCGAACTGATCGTTGCGCAGGCCAGGTTCAATCGCCAGCTCCGGCAGGTTGGCGAGATCAGTAACAGAGCAAGCGGAGAAATAGGCGCTCTTGTTCAGAACCTTCAATCGAATGCAGTAACACAAAGTGCTTCAAGTCAGAGAACGATTGTCGTGGCCGGGCTTGTCGCACTAGTCCTCGCGTGTTCGGTCGCCGTTACTCTGTCAAGGTTGGTTGCGACACCGCTGTCGCGCGTGACAAAGTCAATCTTGAGCCTGACAGGCGGGAACACCGATATCGACATCAAACTTACAAAGCGTAAGGACGAAATCGGCAAACTGATCAATTCGGTCACCTGCTTCAGGGACAACGTCATGGATCGTATGCGTCTTGAGGAGCAGCAGGCCGCCGACGCCGCCAGGCGGTGCGAGCAGCAAATCAGAATTCAGGACCTGATTGGGCAATTCAGGAGCTCTTCAAAGGATCTTGTAGCCGCCGTTGATGAAACCGTCGATCGCCTGGGTGAAACTTCACAAGCCCTCAACGTAAATTCCCGTGAAGGTGCTGCGCAGGCAGTAAATGCTCAGCAGGCGTCAAACGATGCATCAGGCAATGTACAATCTGTTGCCGGCGCTGCCGAGGAGCTGTCTGCGTCCATCAGCGAGATCATGCGACAGGTTCGCCAAACGACTGAAGTTGTTGCCAGAACGGCTCGTGGTACCAAGTCGACCAACAAAAAAGTGAAGGGTCTCACGGAAGCAGCCGGCAGAATTGGAGAAGTGATTACGCTTATTCAAGATATTGCCGAACAGACGAATTTACTGGCGCTCAATGCGACGATTGAAGCCGCGCGTGCCGGGGAGGCCGGAAAGGGTTTCGCGGTGGTCGCAGCTGAAGTGAAGGGGTTGGCGACGCAGACTTCCAAGGCAACGGAGGAAATTTCCGGTCAGATTTCTGCAATCCAGGCAGCAAGCGCAGAAAGTGCTGACGCGATTGCGGAAATCACGCAAACAATGGATGAAATCGACACTTACACAGCGAATATTGCCGCAGCGGTCGAGCAACAGGGGGATGCCACAGCCGAGATTTCCAGAAATGTCCAACACGCTGCTGAGGGTACTTCAAAGGTGACCGGGAATATCTCGACACTTTCTGAAGTGGTTGCGTACACATCAGATGCTGCCGATGAACTGCTGGAATTGTCGGACGATCTCGAAAGGTGCACCAAATCTCTTCGCGATGGAGTCGAAACGTTCCTTTCGGATGTTTCTGCTGCGTGACGCTCAATGCAAAACCGGATGACAATCTGCGGCGAACCATTCTGGAAGAAACTCTCAATCGCATTCAAGTCCGCTCGATTGCCACTGTATTTCAGATGCGAACCAGAACTGTTTGTCAAATACGACTAATCGACAAGAGCGGTATGCAGGTTTTCTTGCGACAGGGGCTTTGCCAGGTATCCGATTAATCGGTCAATTTTCTGCGGTTGCTTATGTAATTCCGGTAATCGCCCAGACATAATAATAACCCGTGTTTCAGGAAAACGTTCAAGGCTCCGCTCAGCTAGAACCCGGCCGGACGCACCGTTGTTCAGGTGAAGGTCGGTGATCAAAAGCTGATAATTTTCGTTCGTGTCGATGATCTTCAGCGCCTCCTCGAACGTACCGGCACTGATTACGGTGTACCCTTCGTTGTGAAGGCAGCGTGTCGCGTGACGCATGGTTTCCGGATCGTCTTCAACCAGTATTGCGGTCTTTTCGTATGTGCTCTCTGTCTCCGACCAGTGAATTGGCCTTGGTTCGATAGTCCGGAAAACAAGCCTGACTTCAGTCCCCTTGCAAGGAGTGCTCTCAATCGTAATGTCACCACCGGACTGTTTCATGAAACCGTAGACCATCGACAATCCCAGGCCAGTTCCCTTACCGTCAGCCCGAGCGGTGAAAAAGGGCTCAAATGCCCGGGACAGAACGGCATCATCCATGCCGGATCCTGTGTCCCGCACGGTTATCGTCGCGGTGTTGTCATTTGTATTTTCGATTGAGATGTCGATTGTTCCGTCTTCGGCAATCGCCTGGTTGGCATTGAGACTCAAGTTCAAGAGTGCACTTTCCAGCTGCCCTGGATCCACAAGTACATAAACCGGGTCCCGAGATTGCACGATGTTCAGTTGAACTGTGTCCTTCAGACCAATTTCAATCAGGTCGATGAGGCCATCTACAAGTTCGTTTAGTTCTACTACTTCAGGAGCCAATGCCTGCTTTCGGGCAAATGCCAACATCCTCTGAACAAGAGAACTTCCGATATCAAGGGCAACTCTCGACCTCTCGAGAAATCTATGGAAGTCTGGATTGCTATTGTTTTCTTCTATCAAATGAATGTTTGTGGTGATGTTTGACAGAACGTTTCCAAAATCGTGAGCAACTTCGCCGGTGATTTTTCCCAGGCTTTCAATGTGTTGAATTTGATGCAACCGCTCTTCCACTTGCCGGCGTTCGGTGGCATCGGAAAAGAGCCAAACACTTCCACCGTCGGGAAGATCGCTTTTGCGAACTTCCAATACATCTTTTTCCCTGGTTCGAATTTCACAATATCCCATGAAATTCTCGTTGAGATTTTGGGCTGTTTCGTCCTGATTGAACGGAGAGTTTCGAAGCACGTTGCTGAAGTGTTTTCCAATGGGATTGATCGTGCTGTCGAGGCGCAGAGTTCGTGAGAAATTGGGATTGGCAGCTTTCAGTTTGCCATCTTCTGCGGTAATGGCCACGCCATCAGAGATATTCAGGAAGGTCCGTTCAAAAAGTGCAATTTGCTGATAGAGGCGCCGATTGCTTCTGTCCAGTCGCAGTGCATTTGCCCGAAATACGCGAAACGCATATTGCAACTTTCCAATCTCGTCATCTGCAGTTGGTTTGTCGAGGCCCTGAATGCCCCTGTCTCCGTCTGCAAGTCGGAGCATTGCCTGCGAAATTGATTTGATGTTGCCTGTGACATAGTTCGAGACAAACACGGCTGAAGCGGATGCAATCACTATGCTGCCGAGACCAAATGCCAGAATGGCAAACTTGTAATACTCGATCGTGTTGGCCGTTTTTGATTGTTCCTCAGACAGAAACTGCTCCGCATTTGCGGCAAAGTTCGCAGACATGTCATTGATTGCGGATGCACTCAATCGGATGCGGAACAATGCGTTTTGCGCAGACAGGTTGTGCGAAAGTTCGCGCCGACGGATCTCGAACAATCCATCGACACCGTCGGAAAGCATTTCCATCTGTTCCAGACTTTGAACCTGCCGTTCGTCAGTCACATATTGTCGAAATGCGCTGGACAGAGAGTGATAGGCTCTATGGTATTCACCGACGCCCATCAGGTTTTCAGCGTGTGCGGCACTCAATAACTTCGTCGTCATTGCCTGCAATGCCAGCCAATTCCGGCGCTCGACCTCAGAAATGTCGTTGCTGAGGGCCTTTGAGTGTATTTCGCTTTCCAAAACAGCCAATTGATCAGCAAGTCTCGATGCTGCTTCTCGCTCGAAATTAAGCTGGTCGGCAGAATGAGCCAGGTCACCGATCGCGGATTTCATATATGAAATGGAGTTCGATATTTCGCCGGCGAACGTGTAGACCGGTGATTGTTCGGAAGCATCAGCAATGGGCCAGTCATTTGCAATTTGGTCCAGTGTTTCCGCGAGTTTCTGCTCTTCCCTTGAAATCAAGTAGTCTGACGGAATGCTCAGCAGAAAAGGAGCCGATGTTGCTATGTCGGATGACTGTTTGGAGAGGCGAAGCGCGCGCGTCACTTCCGACAATGTCTGCCGGTGCAGTTTTTCTATGCGTATGTCAGCGCGATCCAGCACGAACCAGGCCAGCCCGCCAACAAAGAGTGTGGAAGTTGCAAGCAGGCTCAGCGCTATCCATAGTCTTTGCCTGATGTCCGGTTGGAAGATCTCGATCAGTCTGATGTGCTCACCTTTGCATTCAGGACAAAAATGTAACCCATTCCCCGTCGTGTCTGCAGATGCACAGGCTTTGACGGAACTTTCTCGATCTTGCGTCTTAGCCTGAGAATGAGGACGTCTATCGTCCGGTCGACATATTGCGAAAGGTTGCCGCCAAGTTCTTCCAGAAGCTGACGTCTTGGTATGATTTCATCGGGATGTCGAAGAAGGTATGCCAACAGTCTGTACTCAGCGTTTGTTAGCAGGATTTCCTCTCCCGCCGCGTTGGAAAGCGCGCGCTTGGAGGTATCAAGGACTTTGTCTCCGAACTCGATCGTGCCTGTATCTGGAACGGAAGAGTTTGAAATATAGACAGGTGGTGAGCCGGTGCGCCGAAGGATTGCCTTGATCCGCGCAATCAACTCCCGCGGATTGAAAGGCTTCATGAGGTAATCGTCAGCACCTGTTTCCAGACCGACGATCTTGTCGATCTCGTCTCCCACACCGGTCAGCATCATGATTGGAAGATCCATGGTTTCACGTATCGCCATGGCGAGCGACAGACCGGACTCTCCATCCAGTCGCAGGTCCAGCAATACGAGGTCCAGATCGATTTCAGGGCCCAATGCGAAAAACTCTTCACCTGAAGCAAGACTTACGGTTTCGAAGCCATTTTGGTAAAGCAGATCACACAACGATTGACGAAATTCCGGATCGTCATCAACTATTGCTATGCGTCGTTTTCTTTCCTCAATAGAATTCAAGGACATAAACCCAACATATGTATCGTGATTTCGTGTGGTATTTCTAATTTCAGCCACCATTTTGCACGATTGTTGCGTAAAGGTCTTGCTGAATTTTGTTATAAAAATGAAATACTCTTGTAACAATTGGAATTTTTTTAAAAAAATCGCGGCCTGTTTGTAGTATTGTTAATAGCTTTCCGCTCTCCACCTGAAGCGTTTCTCCATAGACTTCTCGAAGTGTGACGGCCAGCTCCGAACACGATCCGAGAAGTATGGGAGGAAGTTAAAACATGAAGATGTCAATCGCTCGAGGTGTGATGGTTCTGCTTGCGGGCTTGCCCGCCGGGCAGGCGCTTTCAGATGAGTTGAGTGTCGTTTGCAGCAACGATGAACGCTGGTGCCATTTGATGGCCAGTGAATTTGAAGCAGAAACCGGAATTGATGTGGCAATGGTGCGAAAAAGCACCGGAGAGACCCTTGCTCAGGTTCGTGCGGAGGCAGGAAATCCCAAAATTGATGTTTGGTGGGGTGGGACGGGTGACCCTCACTTGATCGCTGCTTCCGAAGGGTTGAGCCAGCCAAGCGAAGCCGACACGTCGGAACTGCTGGGTTGGGCAGTGAACATGGCAGATATTTCCGAAGGACGGGCAATTGGCGTACACGCCGGAGCGCTGGGAATCTCCTTTAATTTCGATCTCTTGAAAGAGAAAGGAATTGAACCGCCTTCCTGCTGGCGTGATTTGGCGGATTCCAGATTTCTGGGTGAAATCCAGGTCGCAAACCCGAACAGCTCCGGTACCGCATACACGCAGCTTGCAACGCTTGTTCAGGTGTTTGGTGAAGACGAAGCTTTTGAGCTTTTGAAGCAAATCGGGAAGAACGTAAACTCCTACACGAAGTCAGGTTCTGCACCGAACAAGGCTGCTGCACGGGGTGAAACCGGCGTTGCGGTCGGCTTCATGCATGACATGGTAACGCAGAAAAAAGCCGGTTTCCCGCTTGAAATCGTTTCTCCATGTGAAGGGACAGGTTACGAGGTCGGAGCCGTCAGCATCATTACCGGAACGCGCAATCTGGATGCTGCCAAGAAGTGGGTCGAATTCGTTCTTCGCGCGGATGCACAGTCCCGCGCTCCAGAAGTCGAAGTCTACAATGTGCCTTCAAACAAAGGAGCGACTTTGGATCCGCAAACACCGAGCCTCGGCTCCGTGAAGCTTATCGACTACGATTTCGCGACGTATGGTGCGGTTGATACACGCAAGCGGCTGCTTTCCAGATGGGATGCGGAAGTGAAGCCATCAAGCAATTGATACTCGCAATTCAGCCTTGAAAAGCAGGAGCGCGGCGAAGAATACGCCGCGCTCTCCAAGCGAGTACAACACAAAACCTTAATTCGGAAATCTTTATCTGATGGCACGCACACTTGGCATTTGGCTAATCGTGGGGCTTGTTGGCGCATGCCTGGTCCCATGGTACCTGACCAATGGGGGGCTCTTGTCTCTCAACTGGATCGGTGGATCTGGAACCCCGGAAAACAACCCCATTCTGCTTCTGGCTCTCATTCATGGAAAACTGTGGCTTCTCCCAGTTGTCGCTGGCTTTCCCATAATTGCGACGCTGCTAGTGCTCCGCATCACTCCGGCGAAAAGGGCAAAACTGATTTCAATCATTGCCTTGAGCGTACTCGTTTATGTGGCGGTGCAGGGATTTCTGGTTGTTCGCAACGGTCCGGTACTGTTGAACGATGTATTTCACGTACTGGGCGCTGAAGATGGTCAGGCCGGATTGGGGATCGGGGCGCTGCTTGTGGTGCTTTCGTACCTGTTCATTTTGACCACTGCCATTTCGATGTCCGGAAATGCGCGTGGAGACGCGTTTGTCATCGGGTTGATTGGACTGATCATCGCGCTTGTAGCCGTTTTTGTTTTCTTTCCGATATCTCAGATCCTGTTGCAATCACTCAAAACGGATGCGGGTGGATATTCGGTCACCGGTTTCTTGAAACGCTTTTTTTCCGGGGAAGTGTGGAGACTCGATTGTCTAAACGGAGGCACATGCGGCCCGGCCATCAATTCGATATTTCTGGGAGTGCTGACGGGGGCAGGGACGACAACGCTTGGCCTGTCATTCGCCTTGATATTCACACGCACACAATTCAAAGCGAAAAAACTTCTTCGAGTGCTGACCATCATTCCCATTATCACGCCACCCTTTGTCATCGGCCTGGCATTAATCCTGCTTTTTGGCCGTTCAGGGACCGTAACAACGTTTTGGGCTGATCTCATGGATATGCAGGCTACGCGATGGCTCTACGGGTTTTGGGGCGTGTACATGGCGCAACTGCTGTCTTTCACACCAATCGCATTCCTGGTTCTGATCGGTGTGGTGGAAGGGGTCAGCCCGTCAATGGAAGAGGCGTCTCAAACGCTGAATGCAAACAAGTGGCAAACTTTCCGCCATGTGTCTTTTCCCCTGATGCGCCCAGGATTGGCAAATGCGTTTTTGCTGGGCTTTCTGGAGAGCCTTGCTGATTTTGGAAATCCACTGGTCCTGGGGGGGAACTTCAATGTCCTTTCTACCGAAATATTCTTTGCAATAATCGGAACCGTGGCCGATCCGGCAAAGGCGGCCATTATGTCAATTGCTCTGCTCACACTTGCCCTGAGTGCTTTTGTGGCGCAGCGGATGTGGCTTGGTAAAAAATCCTATGCGACCGTGACCGGCAAGGCGGATTCGGGTCAGCACGCATCGCTTAGTCCAAAGCTCAAGCTTGCCTGTTATCTGACTGCACTTCCCTGGGCTCTGTTTACCGCCATTGTCTATTCGATGATCGTTTTCGGCAGTTTCGTGACGCTTTGGGGATACGATCACAGCTTCACCTTCAAGCATTATCTGCAAGCTTTCGCGATTGATTTCAGCAATGGGATCCGTTGGAAAGGAGTTGCCTGGGACAGCTACTTCACGACGTTGACAATCTCGTCAGTCGCCGCGCCATTGACAGCGATACTCGGTCTTGCAACCGCATACTTGCTGGTTCGTCAGAAGTTTGCCGGCAAGAATGTATTTGAGTTCAGTACGATGATGTGCTTCGCGATTCCCGGGACCGTCATCGGTGTCAGTTATGTAATGGCGTTCAATTTTCCACCCATAGAGATTACCGGCACCAGCATCATCCTGATCGTGATGTTCATGTTCCGAAACATGCCTGTCGGTGTGCGGGGCGGGATTGCAGCAATGTCTCAATTGGATAAAAGTCTTGATGAAGCTTCCATAACGCTGGGTGCGAACAGCTTTACAACCATCAAACGCGTGATCCTGCCACTTTTGGGGCCGGCTATTCTGGCCGCTCTCGCCTACAGTTTTGTTCGTGCCATCACTTCAGTCAGCGCCGTGATTTTTCTGGTCAGTGCAAAGCACAATATGGCTACGTCGTTTATCGTCGGGCGTGTTGAAGCCGGAGACTACGGACTTTCGATCGCTTATTCCGCAGTTCTGATCCTGACCATGTTGCTGGCAATTCTGCTTTTGCAGGCTTTGATCGGTGCCCGTCGGCTGCGCCGCGATAATCGCGTTCGCTAACGCATAAATTCTATTGGAGACAATGATGAACAGCCAAGTCCACGGTGCCGTCCGCTTCGACGGGGTTCGAAAAAACTATGGCAGCGTAACAGCCGTAAAGAACCTCGATTTGACCATTGAATCCGGCCAGCTCGTGACCCTTCTGGGCCCAAGCGGTTGCGGCAAGACAACCACATTGCGGATGATTGCAGGTCTTGAATCCGTATCTGGCGGTCAAATTCACATAGGTGGAAAAGACGTGACCCACCTATCGGCAACCTATCGGAACGTTTCGATGGTTTTTCAGTCCTATGCGTTGTTTCCGCATATGACCGTAATCGAAAATGTTGCCTATGGCTTGAAAGTGAAGTCTGTCCCCAAAAAGGAAGCCCATGCTAAAGCGGAGCACGTTCTGACGCTTGTTGGACTTGCAGGCTTTGGCGCACGCCTTCCGAGTGAACTCTCGGGTGGCCAGCAACAGCGTGTCGCGGTTGCGCGGGCCGTCGTTTTGGAACCTGAAGTGCTCCTGCTTGATGAACCACTCTCCAATCTGGACGCCAAATTACGGAGACATGTGCGTGAGGAAATCAGGCAGATTCAACAGGATCTTGGACTGACCGCCGTATATGTTACGCACGATCAGGAAGAGGCTATGGCCGTTTCCGACCGGATTGTCGTGATGAAAAATGCCGAGATCGCACAGGAAGGCAGTCCGGTAGATCTCTACGAGCACCCCAACTCCGCGTTCATTGCCGACTTCATTGGTGACGCAAATCTCGTTCAGTGCGGCATTACCAAAACGAACGGCGAGTTCGCCGAAGTCGAAGCCGCCAAAAGACGGATGCAGATCCGCAATCCTCTGGGGTGTGAGGCTCTGGCCAATATGGTGATACGACCGCAGGATATCGTTCTATCGAAACCCGATCGAAACCCGGGGTTCTCGGGGACCGTCACTTATGCTGCCTATTTGGGGAGTCAAATACAGTACACAGTCGACAGCGAGCTTGGGGAGTTATTCGTGGTCGGCGGTGCAACTCCTCAGCCATTCACCAAGGGGGACGTTGTGGGAATTCAGTTCGATTTTGAGAAAGTCAGGCTGGTCGGTTGAATTTCGATTGGGGTGTTGACTTAAGTGCGCGATTTCAAATCCGATGTCCTGGAAGCATGCTAGCCGGTCTTTAAGGCGCGTTTGAAGTCCGGCTGTGCTGCGTCCGTTTCAATTGTGAACGCTTAAGTCGCCCCCTTGTGTGAACAGGTCAATGGCTTTGTTGATAAGATCGTGGGCGAGACCCAGATTTTCGAACAAAGCATGTCCTTTGCCAAGACTGTTGAGGATTTGGGATTGAGCAGATTTCCGATTCAAAAAAAGTACAAGAAATTCATCTTTGACATGGACGGAACTCTGGTTGACTCACGTCTAGCGATAGAACGTATTTGGCGCATGTGGGCTGCAGAAAAGAACATGGATATAGCTGCTCTTCTGTGCGCTTCACAAGGACGGCGGACACAAGACACAGTCCGAGATTTTGCGCTGAAGGAGATGGATATAGAAGCAGAAGTGGCGTGGCTGCAAGGCAAGGAAGAGACAGATCTTGAGGGTATTGTTTCCATACCCGGTGCTTATGAATTTCTTACCGGGCTTAAGTGTGACGATTGGGCGATCGTAACATCTGCCGGTCGGCTTCTTGCCTCAAAACGCCTGGAAGCGGCAGGTTTGCCGATCCCCAAGGTGATGATTTCTGCAGAAGAGGTGCGGTTCGGAAAACCGAGCCCGGAAGGTTTCCTGCTTGCTGCGGAACGTTTAGGCGTTGAACCAAACCAATGTTTGGTGTTTGAGGACGCTCCAGCTGGTATTGCAGCTGGGATGGCGGCTGGCTGTGATGTGATCGCAATTGCAGCAGCACGGGGGCATGATTTTGATGCCGGGTGCCCCGTCGTCAGAGACTTTACCGAACTTGCCTTTGAAAATTGCGGAATGATCGAATAACGACTGAGGCGAAGGAGAGGGATTGAGAGAAAGCCACCTCTTTCGCAAACGACTGGCAATAGAGTTCGACGCATATGTCAATTCACCAAAGTTCAATCGCATACTCTCAGCTGAAACACTATTGAACCTTATCTCTTGGTGTGCGGTAAAAGCAATGTGGCGTCACTCTTTGCTCATAAATTCCCTCAATTTCATCAAGGAAAACAACGTTATTTTTGCTATTAATTAATTCAAAAGGAATTAACTTGACACTTTGCATGTTGCGAAATTAAGGTCTCTCCCAAGCAGAAAATAGGAAAGGGAGGTTCCTGAGTTGATTGATCTTGCTACGCCCCTCGATGATGAACCGGCGGATCTGACGCCCGGAGAGGGAGGTGTTTCAGGTTTTGGAACGCAATGCTTCAAAGTGGTCGTTGTGATTGAGGGGAATGGAGCATTTGACCAGCCATCCTCCGAAACTCAGGAGCTGAACCCGTTTTTCAGCATGGACGGCGGTGCAGGCAAACGGATTACTGATCTGCCTTCACCGTTCATGGAACCGCAACCCGGTGCTGGGGAGCGGCATTTATGAATATTGCCTACCAAGTCAGCCCGACGGAAAAAGACGAGCAATTCGGCAGCAACCAAGAGCTTTTGTCGCTGCGCGGAGCGACCAAGGTCTTTGGTGGGACAGTTGCGGTAAAGGATGTGACTTTCGATCTGCGTCCAGGCGAAGTGCTTGCTTTGCTGGGCGAGAACGGTGCGGGTAAAAGCACATGCGTGAAAATGCTTGCTGGCGTTTATGCGCCTGACAAGGGTGAGATTCTGGTCAATGGAGAGTCAAAATCCTGGCAATCACCTTTGGATGCGCAGGCTGCCGGTATCGCAGTGATGCACCAGCATCCAGGCCTGTTTCCGGATCTCTCAATCTTGGAGAATATATTCTTCGGTCGGTTCAGGAAGCTTGCGTCCGGACTTCTGGATATCGCTGGAATGCGATCAGCGGCCATCGAGGTTCTTGAAACGGTTGGACTCGACGCCGATCCAGACCAGCCGCTTAAAACACTTAGCGTTTCTGAGCAGCAACTCATTGAAATTGCGCGAGCGTTGTCGACCAGCGCCGATATTCTGATCATGGATGAACCCACGGCTGCCCTGTCACACAAGGAAGTTTGCAAGCTGTTCGAAGTGGTCGGCACGCTAAAGAAACGCGGTGTTGGCATTATTTTCGTCGGTCACCGAATGGACGAGATTTTCGAGATTTCGGATCGGATCGCGGTTTTGCGCGACGGTGAGCTCGTGGGCCTGGACACAGCGCAGAACATTACCCGGGCACAAGCAATCAACCTGATGGCCGGGCGTGAGCTGATTGCGTCGTATCCAGAGCGCAAACATGCCTTGGGCGACACGGTTCTGGAAGTCGAAAACCTTTCCGCGGAAGGGCAGTTTTCGGACATTTCCTTTTCCGTCAAAGCCGGCGAGATACTTGGTATCGGTGGCCTTGTCGGCAGTGGCCGAACGGAGATTGCCCGAACTCTCTTTGGGGTGACACCCCCAACCCGCGGTAACGTGCGCATTGCCGGAACGGCTGTAAAGTTCCGTTCTGCCAAGGAGGCCATGGAAAACGGTCTTGCCTATGTGTCGGAAGACCGGTTGTCGCAAAGTCTCATCATGGATTTCTCCATCCGGGTGAACGGCTCACTTACGGTGCTGCCTCAGTGTTGCACTCATGGTCTCCTTCAACGCGAAAAAGAGATTGACGCTGTGCGTCAACATCTGGAGCGGCTGAAGCTCCGATACTCAAGTTTCGAACAGGAAATTTCGGGGCTATCAGGCGGCAATCAGCAGAAGGTGGTTCTGGCAAAATGGCTGGCGACCCGACCTCGTATTCTGATCCTCGATGAACCGACGCAGGGTATTGATGTCCAGAGCAAGGCAGCGGTCCATGAGATGATCGCCGATCTTGCTAAAACCGGTATGGCAATCGTGCTGATTTCCTCCGAGTTGCCTGAACTATTGGGTATGTGTGACCGGATCACCGTGATGCGCGAAGGGCGTCAGGTCACAACACTTGACAGGAGTGATGCGACGCCAGAAATCGTGCTCGAAGCTGCAACCAGTGATGAAGATAATTCCGCCGTTGAACAGGACAGAAATCCTCAAGACGAAGCCAGAACCGGTTTGTGGCAGCGCCTCATCGAGCAGCGTGAAATAGGCTTGCTTGCAGCCATCCTGGCTATTGTGATTCCGGTTACCGTTCTCAATCCGCGAATGATTTCGCCGACTAACCTGGCGTCACTGGGCATGGATGCAGCCCTTCTGGCAATCGTGGCTCTTGGTCAGATGATGGTTATCCTGACGCGAAACATCGACCTGTCGGTCGCTTCGGTCATCGGCCTTGCCGCTTATGCTGCAGCCTATGTCACATCGAACAATCCGGAGCTTCCAGCGGTGGTGGCAATTGCAGCGGCTATCGCACTGGGCGCGATGGCCGGCACGGTCAATGGAACGATAATCGCCTTTGGGCGCGTGCCGGCAATCGTTGCAACCCTTGGAACTATGTCAATCTTCCGGGGCGCGCACAGCCTCTTCGCAGACGGAGACCAGATCAGTGCCGACGAAGTGCCGGAACACTGGTTGGATCTCGCGTCTTTAAAACTCGGCGGAGTGCCTGTTCTGATGCTGATCTCGGCTGCAATTCTGGTTATGGCCGCCGTGATCCTGCGCCGGACCCAGTGGGGGCGCGAGCTTTATGGCGTCGGGTCGAATCCGGATGGTGCTGATCTCGTCGGAGTGCCAGCCAAAAACCGGATCTTCGTGGTGTTTGTGGTTGCTGGTGCTCTGGCCGGGCTGATGGGCGCGCTTTGGGCGTCGCGCTATGCAACGGTCGATGCGCGGGTAGCTTTCGGTTTCGAACTGACGGTCATTGCTTCGGTTGTTGTCGGCGGTGTCGCCATTCGTGGTGGGTCCGGCACCGTGCTCGGTGTTCTTCTCGGTGCCGTCACGCTACTCACAATCCGCAATGGATTGACCCTGGTGCGTGTCGATCCGCTCTGGCTGCAAGGCGTCTATGGGCTGGTGATCCTGATCGCAATATTCATCGATGCAAAAATCGCCGCTCGCAGTGATCGAATTCGGGCGCGGAGGGTACGGGTATGAAACACCGCGACTGGGTTTCCGCGTGGGACATATTCATCTGCGCACTGGCGTTTTGTGTCTTGATTGTTGGATTGGTTGTTTTTCCGAATTTCGGCACACAGTTCAACATTTCCCAATTGATCGCCGGTGCGTCTGAACGAGCATTACTGGTTTTGCCGATGATGCTCCTGCTGATCACACGCGATATCGACCTCTCGGTTGCCAGCATTCTGGCGCTGACCAGCGTTATTCTCGGTCTGTCTATTCAGGCGGGCATTCCCCTGGTTCCGGCGATGATGCTGACTGTCTTGACGGGAGCTGCACTCGGTGTCGTCAACGGTTTTCTGTCGACGAGCATCGGACTGCATTCGCTGGTGGTGACACTGGGAACAATGGCGCTGTTCAGGGGCATCGGGTACATGTTGCTGGGAACAGGCTCGGTTAACATTCTGCCCGAGGCACTCCTGAATTTCGGTTTTGCCAATATTCCCGGGTTGCCTGTTCCCTGGACCATCGTCCCGTTCTTCGCACTCTTGCCGGTTTTTGCCCTGGTGGTTCACAGGACACCACTTGGCCGAAGGGTCTTTGCTATTGGGGGCAATCCCGAAACGGCGCTCTATTCGGGCATCCGTGTCGATCGAATTCGGTTTGGTCTCTTCGTGTTCTCAGGGATGGTCTGCTCCATTGCCGGCATTGTTTATACGGCAAGACTTGCAAATGCCCGCGCAAACAACGCCTTCGGAATGGAGCTCGATGTTATCACCATCGCCATACTGGGTGGGGTCAGCGTCTTCGGAGGCAAAGGCGGTGTGATTGGTGTCTTTGGCGCTCTTTGCCTTGTTGCACTTGTTCGCAACCTCCTTGGCATCAACGGAATTGGCGGAGATGCCCAGAGCACAATCATCGGAATGATGCTGATCGCAGCTCTTCTGGTCGGCAATTTCACCCCACAGGTTTCCGCAGGATTGAAGCGTCTGCGGCAACAAGGTGCTCTTGCGAAATAGCAAGTGGCCACACACCCCAGAGAAAACATCAAACGGAGGAAAATCGATGTTGAAACGCGTATTGTATGCAGGTGCCTGCAGTCTGGCCCTGACCCTAGCCGGCACGGCCCTGGCTCAAGAGTGTCATTCCGGTCCGGTGAAAGTTGGTTTCTTGCCGAAACTGGATACCGATCCCTATTTTCAGGTTGCAGGAAAAGGCGCTGACGACGCCGTATCTGAAATCGGCGGCGAACGCATTCAGTTCGCTCCAAGCCAGGCAACAGCCGAAGCCCAGATCGAATTCATCAACAATCTGGTATCCCAAGGAGTTCAGGTAATCGCGATCTCCGGCAATGACGCCAATGCTGTCGCTCCAGCCTTGAAGCGTGCGATGGCCAATGGTGTTCGGGTCATCTCTTACGACTCGGATGTCGTGTCCGACGCGCGCACGCTGTTCATCAATCAGGCAAAGGGTACAAGTCTTGCCGCCATGATGCTGAAGTCCATGTCTGACATGATCGGCGAGGGAGAGTTTGCCATTTTGTCTTCGACGCCAACTGCGACAAATCAGAATGCCTGGATCGCGCAGATGAAGGATGAAATGGCCTCGAATCCCGACTATGCCGGCCTCAATCTCGTGCAGGTTGCCTATGGTGAGGAAAGCGAGCAGATCAATCAGCAACAGACGATTGCCCTGGCGCAGGCCTATCCTGACCTAAAGGGAATTATCGTGCCCGCAGGGATCGGTCTTCCGGCAGCGGCACGTGCCTTGGAGGAAGCCGGTTTGACCGGGAAGATCAAACTGACCGGGTTGGCACCTGCAACCCTCATCAAGAAGTATATCCAGGAAGGATCTGCCCAGGATATCTGGTGGAATGTGACTGACCTTGGTTACCTCACCTATTACGCCGCCCAGGCACTTGCGCAATGCAATATCACCGGTGCTGTCGGAGAGACTTTCGAAGCAGGAAGACTCGGAACCTATACAATTGCTGAAAAAGGAGAGGTCATCCTCGGAGAGGCCAAGATTGTGACGCCGGAGAATCTGGACGAGTTCAAGTTCTGATGCTGGTGCAATTCTTACCGATTGCCTGAACCAAAATTCCAAGGCCCGGCCAAGACACTTGGCCGGGTACCTTTGGACAACGCCTGGAGCTTGAAATCAAAGCAGGGTGTTGATGGCTGATGCGTTTTACGTAGAACATAATTTCAGCGATTGGCACCGAGACACATCAGGTGCGCATGAGCGTGTTCTGGTCAATAAGGTAGTTCCGGCTGATAAGCGAAGCCGCAGCGCCGATAGTTCGTGCTCGCCGACCCGTCTTACCGGCTTCGATCTTCGGCATAAAAACGCCCTGAAGGTCGGTGATCTCCATCTGATGGCGAACTTCATCGACAAGCCGGGTTTTCACATCGTCGGGCAATGCACCGTCAATCACCACGGCTTCGAAATCGAGGACGGAAAGCGACGAGACTGTTGCGTGCGCCAGACTTCGGGCTGCTCGCAGGATCCAGTCCGAGACGAACGGTTCGAATTTGCCCCAGTCTGTTTCTTCATTGTAGATCTCAAAGGGTTGGCCACCGGCCGCTGCGATGCTGTGTTCCAAGACCACGAGGGACGCGTGATCGACAAGGCGGTCGCCACCTTCTCGCTCGGGAACGCGCATGGGACCGAAGCCACCGGCATTGCCTCGGCGACCGGGAAAGACGCTGCCGTTCAAAACGATGCCGCCCCCGATAAAGGTTCCAACAAAGAAATAGATCCAGTCCTGCATTTCACCGCGCGCACCAAAGACCTGTTCGGCGCGACAGGCGGCAGTGGCGTCGTTTTCAACAACCACTTTCCAGGGCACAAGCTTTTCAAACTCGGCAATCGGATCGAATTGACGCCAGGCTTCCATTTCCGTTTCCGGGGCATCGAACTCTTCCGTCCAGCTCCATAGTTCAAACGGCATCGCGACCGCCATTCCGGAGATGGATTTTCGGCTTTGTTTTGCCGAACGCAATACGCCCGTCAGGTTGGAACGCAAAAACTCCAGGACTGAATTCGGTGTCGGGTAAGGTTGCTGAATGCGCTTTATTGCTTCGATCTCACCAATGAAGTTCACGACGGCGAGTTCCAGGCTTCTACGACCGATTTTCAGTACAACATAATGGTGAGCATCTGGGTTGAGGCGCATCGGAGTTGACGGCTGTCCGATTCTACCCCGTATCCGCTCACCACGCAGCAAAAGACCCTCTTCTTCAAGTGACCTAAAAATCACCGAAGCGGCATTGGGTGAGAGTCCCGTGGCCCGTGTTGCATCAGCCTTTGTCAGCGAACCATGTTCTCTGACGAGTTGAAGCACGAGTCGTTCATTGTAGCTTCTAACCGCAACCTGGTTCGTGCCCTTCTGTGGATAGGCACGCAGCTGCTCCTCCCGATTTTCGTTGTCCATTTTTCCTTCTTTTTCAGGTGGTTAATTCGATCGACGCCCGATCCGTTCAAATCTTGACCGAGCCTATTGTTAGGAACCTGCAGCCGCTTGTGCAAGTCCGAAGCGAAAAGAGCATCTCAATCATTTAATTAATTCATTTAGAAGTAAGTATTGACAGAATGTCCGATTTGAGATTATTCGAGTCCTATCGGTGAAGAAGCCGCTGGGAGGACGTCTCGGACGATATGCAGCTTTGTTGCGGCTGTTTCAGCCCTTTCGAGACATTTGCCCTTGGAGGAGCCCTATCGGTCTCA
>NZ_JAILWL010000519.1 GCF_025698965.1 Roseibium sp. | reverse complement strand
ACAGGGAACCTGCAAGGCCGTCCCGCTCGGACTTGGGCAAGGCCAGAAATTTTGCTTGGAGTGCTCGTAGTTGAGCGATGTGACGTTTCGGTATCCTGTATACCGCAACGACATCCTCACCGCCGCCCGGCAGGCTTTCCGCAGGTTCCTCCGTTGTCTCGGTTCGTTGCAGAAAGATCTGCTTTTCCTTGACCACACGGCCGGTTTTCTTGTCGCTCATCACGATCATCATCCGGGCTCCGTCTGTTGGAACCTGCAGTCGCTCGGAATGCTGGACAGCAATACGGAAGTATTCAGGGTCCGTTGTTGCCGGATTGAATTTTTCAAGATCACTGGCAACTGCCGAAGCGGCAAGAGATCCCGTCAGAAGGACGATGAGCAATAATAGTCTGGCGCGCAGCGACAGTGTCGCGCGCTGGACGTTTAATCCAAACATGCGTGGGTACTCCATTTTCTGAATGGCAAAAATTTATTATCGTAAAACAATAAAAAATAAAAGGAAAAGTTATCACATTATTCCCGCGTGAATGATCGCGGGCTCATGCGAATGCATCCAATGGTCACGGGTCATCAACAAAGTTTTGAAGGGAGGATTTTGGAAGCATGGTCACAAACGCGTGCCTGGAGACGTCATCCCACCCAGCACGTTGCAAAGAAACCGTTCTTTTCCTGATCCTTGCCGATGGATCGGCGGGTCTTGAAGCCGATCAGACCGTCAGCGCCGCCAACATCATGGCCAAGTCCCTCAAGCCGTTGCTGGAGGTTGCGAACAGCCCCGCGTGTGGTTTCCTTCATCGGTTTCCAGTCGCCGACAAATCCTTTGTTGGAGCCATAGCGGTCGGCAAGATGCCCGACAAACAGCGCATAAGTATCGGATTCGTTGTATTCCTTCAGGACGTAGAAATTCTCGGTGGCAATAAACGCCGGTCCATATCTTCCCGCCGGCAGAAGGATGTTGCCCGGTTGCCTGAGCTCATGATCCGGAAAGGGGCGACCGCTGACCCGCTTGACGCCCTCGTTGACGAACGCGGAAATTCTCTGCCGGTTATCCGGACCTTCCCGAGTGCAGGAAACCGTGTTGGGCAGGAACACCTCATAGCCCCAGTCCCGACCTTTCTTCCAACCATGTGCTGTGAGGTAGTTTGCAATCGAGGCCATGGTATCGACCTCCGATGTCCAGATGTTGCGCTTGCCGTCGCCGTTAAAATCAACGGCGTATTTCAGATAGGACGATGGCAGGAATTGCGGTTGCCCCATGGCGCCGCCCCATGAACTTTTCATGGCCTTGCGTGAGACATCGCCGTTCTGCAGGATTTTCAGCGCAGCAATCAATTCGCTTTTGAAGAAATCCGGCCGTTGCCCCATAAACGCACGGGTTGCCAGAACACGGATGGCATCATGGGGGATCTTGGCTCCGCCATAACCCGATTCTCTCGCCCAGATCGCCAGTATGATCCTTTTTGGAACGCCATATCTGGCCTCGATCCGCTCAAGGGTGGATGCATGCTTTTGCATCAGGCGGCGACCGGAGGAGACAAGGGCGTTGAAATGATTGTCTTTGAAATAGCGCGCCGGTGTTCTGAATTCAGCCTGAAAATTGACTTTCGGCGGTGAGCCTTTTCCACCGGGTCCGACAAGACCTGGCAGGGATGTATCGGGCGTCAGCCCGGACAGCTCGCGGTCGAGCGTTGCTTGAGAAATGCCGGCATTTAGGGCCGCAGGCGCGATATCGGATTGCAAAAATTGGCGGAACTGGGCGTCGTATTTTCCCGCCCGAGCTGGCTCTGCATGCAAGATGAATACACATACAGCAGTGGCTGCAAGATTTGAAAGGATGCGGATCACGTCAGGCTCCAGAAGCGTCAGGTCCTCTGGAAAACTAGCACGATTAAACTTCGATCCAACTCAAATCGTGACCGGCCTGTGACGTCAGCCAGTCCCGTTCAAATCGGTACCAGCTGCCGCCGCGCTTCTGGTCGTGATCTCTTGAGATCGCAACGCCCATCAGATGACACATGAGAAGTGTCCCTGCCGCGCCATGTCCTGCAAACAGAACCGCCTGATCCGGGCTTGTTCCTGCAAGCTCGGCAGATACGGCCTCAACAATCCGCTGTTGTGCGTCGCAAGCTCGTTCCCATCCCCTGACGGAGATCTCCGGCTCGGCAAAGAACTGATCGGCAACCTGCTCGAACTCGTTTGGAGGTAGAAAGCCTGTGGCCGAACGGTCGTTTTCGTGCAATGCCACCCGGGACGTTTGGGGGATCTTGAATTTCTCCGCAAAGATGCCTGCCGTTTCAACAGCCTTGGTCTCTGCGCTGGAAACCACCTTTTTCAAGTCCGGGGCAAATGGCAGTTCGGTTGCTTTCAGTGCCCGTTCCCTCCCGACGTCGGAAAGGCCCCATTCAGGAACCGGCACATCCGGGTCAATCTTGACTTCCGGATGGGTCAGATAGATGCACCAGCTCATCAGGTTTTCTCCTCAAGCCACCCGATAATCAATTCATAGGCGATGGAAATGGACGGCGGTATCCGGTGGCCTTCCGGATGCGTGCCATCGGTCATCTGTAGAACTTCCGCGCGATCACACCACTTGCAATCTTCCAACTCGTCATCTTCGATTTCGATGTCGCGCGATGTCGCGATTCCAACACAGCCGAGCATCAGGTTGGCCGGAAACGGCCAGGGTTGATTGGAAATCAGTCGGACGTCGCCGACAATGATGCCCGATTCTTCCAAAGTTTCGCGGCGAACGGCCTGCTCAATCGTCTCACCCGGTTCCATGAAACCGGCCAGAGTCGTGTAAACACCTTCCGGCAGGCGTGCAGGGCGCCCAAGCAAAGCCCGGTCGCCGTCGGTAATCAGCATGATCACGCAAGGGTCGGTCCGCGGAAAGTGCGGTGCTCCACAAGACGGGCAATCCCGCCTGTACCCGGCCTCCGCCATTTGAGTTTTTTCCCCGCAACGCGAGCAATGGGAATGGGTCCTGTGCCAGTGGATCAGGGCGCGAGCCTGGGCAAGCGCTCCGAGATCCTGCTCGCAAAGAGCGTTTCGCAGGGCAAGGTTGCGCAAGTCCTCGATCTGAATATCCGAACGATCGGCCAGTTCCTCATCGCTATGGGGAAGCGTTGTGGCAAAAAGAGCCTGACCGTTTTCCGGTCGCAATCCGAGAAAAACCATTTCGGCAGGGTCTGCACCAAGCGCTTTCGCCGAATTCAGGTCATGTCCTACCGGAAACACCTCGCCCGCGGGAAAGACCAGGGTCTTGTCGGTTGAAAGGATGACTTGGGTGTCCGGCTTGTTCAGCAGCTCATCCAGATAAGAACTTTCACTGCGCCGCGTCGACTGCCGATCGAGTGTGTTGCCGAGAAAACTCATCTCCATGGCCCGGAGACCGGCGGCAGAGGAACGCATATTGTAATCCTTGGAAAGTTTTGGCGAGGCTGACGTCTGTCGGGACACTAGAGCACTTTCCGATCATATTAAATCAATTGATGTTTCAAAACGATCAATTGGCAGGGGCGCCCGTGAGGCGGTGTGTCGAGCAAGTGGCCCCACGCTGCCGATAGGCTGATTTATGCCACCCGAAACAGGCAGAATTTATCGAAAAGATACCCAACAGGAGCTGGGTGATCGGAAAGGGCTCTTCGGGCCCAGGAAACATCTGGACCGAGCGGGATCAATCACCTTCCGATGAGAAAGCATTCCAGAACTGTTCGATCAGGACATCCGCCTTCTCTGGTTCGTAGGGTTCTGCAGGCACCACCCCCCAAACCGGACCGGGCCAGGCAGCATCGTTCCGGAAGCGACCGATAATATGGACATGCAACTGGGACACCTGATTACCCAGGGCGCCGACATTCAGTTTTTCACAATTCGTCACCGACCGCAGTACCTTGCTTGCCAGCACGATTTCACGCATCAGCTGCTGTTGATCTTCCTCGCCAAGGTCAATGACTTCAACCAGGTCGGGTTTTCGAGGAACAAGCAGCAACCAGGGATAATTGGCGTCCTTCATGAGCCGGACAGCGCAGAGCGGAAGATCGACGATGAAGTAACTGTCGCCCTCCAGACGGACATTAAGGCCAAACGACGTCATATATTCAGGTCCAAAAGTGCTCGAAGGAATTTACGCAGAAGCTGAATGCTCCGAATTGCATTCGTTCAGCATATGGTTAGATTGGGCATAATGTGAACCGGTTTTCGCACCCAACACCGTTTCTATCTCAAAACAGCCTTAGATTTTGCGCTATGTCCCTTGAAACAATATTGAGTTTTGCCCTTGTTGCCGGGCTGCTGGTGATGTCGCCTGGACCGAACGGGGTTCTGATAGCAAAGACTGTCCCGACTTCGGGTCGAACGGCCGCGGTTTCGA
>NZ_JAILWL010000518.1 GCF_025698965.1 Roseibium sp. | reverse complement strand
CGTCATCTTGTCGACTTCGGCTTCCGAGGCCAGACCACGTTCCAGAACCTTGGATTTTACCTTCTCAACATCGATGCCTTTGCCGTCATCGCGCACTTCGATGATGATGTGGCCGCCTTCATGATACGCAGCCAGGGTAATGATGCCTTTTTCCGGCTTGCCGGCTGCCCGCCGGTCTTCCGGAAGTTCCAGCCCATGGTCGGCGGAATTGCGAACCATATGCGTGAGCGGATCCTTGATCATTTCAAGAACCTGGCGATCCAGCTCGGTATCCGCACCGATCATCTCCAGATCGATCGGTTTTTCAAGTTCCTGGCTGAGGTCACGAACGATGCGCGGCAACTTCTGCCATGCGTTGCCGATCGGCTGCATGCGGGTCGCCATGACCCCTTCCTGCAACTCCGCCGTGACGTTTGACAACCGTTGCAGCGGAACCTTGAATTCGCTGTCTTCGTGACGGCGGACAATCTCAAGCAACTGGTTCCGTGTCAGCACCAGCTCGGACACCATGGTCATCAGGTGCTCAAGCGTGTCGACTGCAACGCGGATGCTCTGGTTCGAGACACCGCCGCCGGCCGCTTTCTTCTCGCCGTTGTCGCCACCCGATTTCTTCGCAGCAGGCTTCTTGGCTTCTGAAATGTTCTCTACCTTGGCAGCAGCCGGAGCTGCAGCAGGTTCTTCCACTTCTTCGACAATGTCCTCTGCCTCAACAACTTCAGGCTCGGCTATGTCGACCTCGATCTCGGTCTCACGGAAAGCCCGCTCCAGTTCGTCAAGGGATACTTCGCCCGGGCGCAAAGGACGCTCAAGGGTTTGATCCGCGGCATCTTCTTCGACAGCTTCTGCAGCTTCCACTTTGGCGACGTCTTCATCGGCAGCGGACTCTTCGGCGGCGCCACCTCCGGCCATGGCCGCATCGGCCTTGGCGGACATGTCTTCCAGCTTGCCGATCAGCTCGCTGTCATCCCCTTGCGGTTCTTCACCTTCAGCGGCTTCAAGCTCACCCAGAATGTCCTTGATCTGGTCGATCGAGATCAGGATCAGGGATACAGCTTCCTGCGTGACAGGTGCGCCATCGCGAAACTTGCCCATAAGGGTCTCTGCCGCGTGCGCAATTCCTTCAAGCCGAGGGAGGCCTAAAAAGCCGCAAGTACCCTTAATGGTATGCACGAGGCGGAAAATATTATCTAGAATCGTTGCGTTGTTCGGTTCCTGCTCGAATTTTACGAGCTCAACGTCAACAACATCGAGACTCTCGTTCGTCTCTGTAATGAATTCCCGGAGGAGGTCGTCCATGGCCTGCTCTCATCCCGACTTGTTACTGGTTCCGCATCCGAAAGGATGTCTGGACCGAGAAGTCCATGAGAGTAGGTTGACGGCAAAGAGTTAAGATACGCTGAAACGCACGGAGACTTTTATTTGATCTATTTAGACCTTCGGAAGAGCCGTTATTTTTACCAACTCTTCTTGTTTATCTATTGTTAATACCATGCCGGATTCACGGGCAAGCAGCAAAGTATAGATAGGTTGCACTGAATGAGCATCGACCCTTTCAGGCTCTTCTCCACCAAGGGTTTCCTTCATTCCGAGCGGAATTCGCGGATTGAGACCGCTGGCTGACAGCGTAAAGGAAGGAGATTGTGGCTCGCCTTCCATTTCAACCTTGATTTCACCGCCGCGCGGGACGCACTGGTTGGCAATCAGAATCAGGTTCAGGAGAAGTTTGACGTTATTCTTTGGCATCAGATGCCGGGAAACTTGCCAATTTAGTTCGGATTTTTCGTTTTCCATAAATCCTGTGGCAACAACCTGGGCATCCCCGAGATCAATTTCGGCACCTGCAGAACCGGCTGCGCCGAATGCAAGACGGGCAAATTGCAGTTTCGCCGAAGCCTGCCGCGCGCTCTTGCGGATGAGGTCCATGGCGAACTCGCGCATGTCCTCCGAACCTTCCTCATCCAACACTTCCAGACCGTTGGTGATCGCTCCGACCGGACTGATGATATCGTGACAGACACGGCTGGCAACCAGCGCGGCAAGATCCAGAGAGGAAAGCTCGTTAAGTGCGGACATGGCAGAATAAAGCTCTTAATTCAGGTTCGATGAACCGATGATTCGCGAAAATCTGCCCAAGGGTTACACATCCGGAAAGCCGCTGCCAAGGCAGGGTTCCCTTGCAAAACCCGTCATCCAGATGAAAATTTGCCACTTAAAATACAAGCTCTGCAAATAGAACAACCTAGAGTTCAGGCATGCACCCGACTCTGCCGGCATTGTCCTGGGCATCCTGCGTCAATTGCGAACCATTGACCACGAACAGGAACCGGTTGACCACCGAGTGAAAGAAAACCAGCCGCCCTTCGACAACCGCATAAATGAAGGGACTTCCCGCAGTAGCGAACCCTTCCGACAGGGCAAATCCACCGCAGCCCGCGTATCTCGGTGCATAGGCCTCCGGATCCCGCGCAAAGGCGGCCATGTTGCCTTCATTGACGAAGATCCATTCAACGCCGCCCCACTTGTATTCATGTTTGCGGTCACCCTTGCGCGGATAGCCGTCGACAAAGTAGCTGACGGGATCATGCCCGCCAATTGCGTATCCCGTTATCGGATCGGGGACGAAAACCTGGGGACGTGCAGCACCTTTGTCTGCAAAAACACACAGAACGGCAATCATTACTATGGAAAGACACATGAAGGTCTTTTTTTCAGGCCAGCTTTCCATCGATTCGGCTTATGTAGGATTCGGAGTTCATGCGAATCAGCATGTGTTGCTGCAGCTTAGCATCGTGAGCGGTCCGATCTGAACACATTACGCCACGACGAGCATGTAATGAGGAGAATTCTTGAATGGCACAAAAATCCTGGCGAGTGGCGTCCCTGCTTTCAGCTGCGTTCCTGTGCTTGTGTTTGGTTGCCGCCATCAATCCCTCTTTCGCCCAATCATCCGGAAACGACCCGATTCCGCCCGGCGATACTTACAATGAAGACGAAATCGTACAGGCCGGTCATCAGTTTTTCGGCTCGGTCTCCGGTGGACTGGCGTCTGTCGTCGAACGGGCCTTTTCAAATTACGGCGAACCCAACGGCTACATCCTTGGAGAAGAAGGCTCCGGAGCCTTTGTCGCCGGTGCACGTTATGGGGAAGGCCACCTCTATACCCGCAATGCCGGCAATCACAAGGTGTTCTGGCAAGGTCCCTCCGTCGGCTGGGACTTCGGTGCCGATGGCGCCAGGGTCATGATGCTGGTCTATAACCTGCCCACTGTGAATTCGATCTATTCCCGGTTTGCGGGCGTAAACGGCTCGGCCTACCTGGTTGGCGGTGTCGGAATGACCGTGCTTTTGAAGAACGAAGTCGTTCTTGTTCCGGTCCGTGCCGGTGTCGGAGCCCGTCTCGGGGTGAACATGGGATATTTGAAGTTCACCGACAAGGCGACATGGAATCCGTTCTGAGCGAACCGGTCACCGGGTTGTCTTGAGAAGGTTCGGCAAAATCCGAAAGCTGTAGTACGTTACGTCAGGTGCCCTTGGCGGCACGCCTTGGGTCGTCTAATGATGATGATTGGCACTTGGATTGGTGACTGGAGCCAAATGTGATTGAAGCGGCGTTGTATATTGCACTCGGGTTTTGCACGGCCGGCCTGATTGGTCTTGCTATCCTGCCTGCCTTCTACCGCCGCGCAGCCCGCCTGACCGAAGAGGCACTGCGCGCAGTCAATCCATCAAGCTATGCAGAAGTCAGAGCAGCGCAGGATCAGGTTCGCGCGCGGCACGCAGTGGAACTGCGCCGAGTGGAACGCCAGCTTGACGTTGAGCGCGAAAAGGCGGCTCGTCATCAGTTGGAAGTTGCTAGACTGAATGCAGCCATCGACGAATTGAAAAAGTCCCACCAGGCACAGCTTTCAGACAAGGAAACGAAAATCTCTTCCCTTGTGGGAGATCAGCATGCCGTTGATCTGCTTTCCGCGGAAGTAAAAACGCTCAAGCAAAAGCTCTCCGACGCCGAAAAGGCCGTTGCGGAAAGCTGGACGACAACTCCGGACGAAGATCGCATTACCGCAGCGGCTCGAAAACCGGTGGATGACACCGGTTGGTTGCCTGCAACCGATACAATGACACTTGCAACCATCACCGGCCTGGAAGCAGAGGTCGCGACGCTGAAGGCCAAACTGGCTCAGTACGAGCCGACGGTTGCTTCCGAAGTGGACGCTGCCCGCGCTGAGACAGCACGAACAAATCTGGCAAAGCTGGAAGCACAACTGGTTGACACCGAATCCAAGTATGTTTCGGCACAGGCAGAAGTCACCCGCCTGACGCTTATGCTGGATGCGGTGAATGTTTCCGAACCCGACCTTCAGAACGAACTGAAC
>NZ_JAILWL010000517.1 GCF_025698965.1 Roseibium sp. | reverse complement strand
CCGCCGAAACAATTCGCGATCTGACTTCGCACCCCTGGGCGGGGTCGGAAGTCGATCTGACATTGATGGCGCGGGATCAGGCCGGTCAGGAGGGGCTTTCTCCGGCTTATCGCATTACGTTGCCACAGCGCCGCTTCGGCAAACCTCTTGCCCGAGCGGTCGTTGAACAGCGGCGCGACCTTGCGCTTGATGCGCATAATCATGCTCAAGTCATCACGGCGATGGATGCCTTGATGCTTGCCCCGGAGTTGTTTGATTTCAAACCTCGCAACTATCTCGGCATGCGCTTTGCCTATGGTCAGCTGATCAAAGCGCAGTCAGATGAAGATCTGAAGGCGATGCTGCCGCTTCTTTGGGACCTGGCGCTCTCGATCGAAGATGGCGACCTGTCTGCAGCGGAACGGAAACTGCGCGATGCGCAGGAAGCCTTGCGCAAGGCTCTTGAAGAAGGTGCCAGTGACGAGGAAATTGCCAAGCTGACGCAGGAGTTGCGTGAAGCGCTGAACGAATACATGCAGGCGCTTGCCGAACAGATGCGACAGAACCCCCAGGCCATGCAGCCGTTTGACGGAAATCAGCAGACGCTCAGCCAGCAGGACCTGAGCGAAATGCTGGACCGTATCGAAGAACTGGCGCGGACGGGTTCGCGGGATGCGGCACGTGAACTGTTGGCGCAAATGCAGCAGATGCTGGAAAACCTGCAGGCCGGCCGCCCGCAGATGATGCCCAACAGCATGAACAGCGAAATGATGGAAATGCTCAACCAGCTGGGTGAAATGATCCAGCGGCAGCAGCAGCTAATGGACGATACTCACCAGTTCAATCAGGATGAGCAGGAGCAGCGACGCGGTCAGCAGCAACAAGGCCAGCAGCAGCAACAGGGACAGGGTCAGCAGTTGACCCAGGAACAGCTGGAGCAGATGCTTGAACAATTGCAGCAGGGCCAGGGAGATCTGGCGCAACAGTTGCAGCAGCTCATGGATCAGCTGGGTCAGAACGGCATGGGCCAGAACGAGGCCCTGGGCGAAGCCGGTGAATCGATGGGGCAGGCCCAGCAGTCACTTGGGCAGGGCCAGGGGGATCAGGCTCTGGGGCAACAGGGAAATGCGCTGGATGCCCTCAGACGCGGTGCGCAGGGCCTTACCGAGCAGATGATGGGTCAGGGACAGGGGCCCGGTTCACCGACCGGTCCTTCTCCGATGGATGAAGACCCTCTGGGCCGTCCCCGCCGGACAGAAGGTCCGGATTTCAACAACCGGGTCCAGATACCCGATGAGATCGATGTTCAGCGGGCGCGCCGGATCCTGGAAGAACTGCGCCGCCGGTTCTCCGACCCCTCCCGGCCGCAACTGGAACTGGACTATCTGGAGCGGCTGCTCAAACGATATTGAGCCGGCTTGACCTGACAGCGAAAAGACAAAACCCCGCCGATGGCGGGGTTTTTTGTGTCAACAAGAGCATGTCACAGCGGTCGATTACCGCTGGAGATCCTATGCGTAACGGCGCGTTTCTTCAGGAAGTTCGCCTGCAATCGCATTGCGGACCGCCCGTCGGATGTCGGCAAGAGAAAATGGTTTGGTGACAACATCGTGCACGAGGGCATCCAGCCCGTTTGCGCGTTCGCGTTGATCGGCAAAACCGGTCATCAACAGGATCGGAAGCTCCGGATAGTCCCGTGCGGTGTGAAGCGCCAGGGCGATGCCGTCCATGACAGGCATCTTGATGTCCGAAAGCAGAAGATCGTAACTGCCCCGTTCCCGGGTCAGGTTCTCGACGGCTTCACCGCCATCTTCCGCCACTTCCACAGAATGCCCGTCAAGCTCAAGAGCGCGCTTTACGAAGCTCCGTACCGCTTCATCGTCTTCAGTGAGAAGAATGCGAGCCATGCTCACTCTCCTGTTTTGTCGTCTGCCGCTGTCTCTTCAGAGGGAACGACGTATCCAATAAAGGGCAACTGCCGCCAAGCATGACCCATATCCATACCATATCCGACGACAAACTTATCAGGACAGGCAAATCCGACATAATCGGCAGATATGGCAGCTTTGCGGCGCTCCGGTTTATCCAGAAGCGCTGCAACTTTAACGGAACGAGCACCTCTTTTATTCAACCGCTCGCGCGCGAATGCGAGCGTGCGGCCGGATTCCAGAATATCATCCACTAAAATTATATCGCGGTCGTTAACGTCACTTTCAACATCCCGCAAAACACGGATATTGTCCGAGCCTTGCGTGCCTGCACCGTAGGAAGACAAGTGAATGAACTCCATTTCCGGCTCCAGACCGGATCTGTGCATGGCCCGGACAAGATCAGCTGCAAAGATAAAGCTGCCCTTGAGAACAGCGACCACGAGCAGTTTTTGTGGCTTTCCCTCTGCAATTTCGTCTGCAAGCGCGGACACTCTTAGTGCAATGGCGTCTTCATCAAACAGAGTGTGGATATTTACTGTCATGGTCACTCGAGAACTATTTGGCGTTTGCCGCGGTCGACAAATCGAACCTGGATGTCGGATGCGGTTTCGGGCGGATCGGCTAAGATCGTTCTAAACCGGGTTTCGTCAAGCCCGTTTAACGACTTTTTGCGTGGCTCTACAGTCCAAGCGTAAATTTCCTGCAAATCCGAGTTGCGAATTGATAACCGGACGGCGGGAACCGCGTTGTTTTCTCCTTGAAGGTTTCGGATCGACCCTTCAACAACGAGAACACGCTTACCATCCTCGATCTCCGTGAAAGTTCTGAGATCGCGGAATTCAAGGCCGCGTAGATTGACATCGAAGCCGATCATCTGGAACAGGCTTGCAAGGTCGGGAGACTGTTTGACGATGTCATCCCGCATGATGACGAATGAAATGCAGGCAGCCGCCGCGGCTCCGAAAAGCGCTATGCCGCCGATCCTCCGGAAGTTGCGCCGGAACAACCAGTTGAGCATTGCACCGACATGATTGCGCTGTCGGGATTGACCACGATTTTCGGCCGCTTGGCCCGCGATTCAATATCCTCGCTGGGGGTTTCGTCCTCGTCGTCATCCTCGTCGGCAAGGTCCGCCGCATACTTGTCTTCATCTGTGCTTGCCCGAGAGGTCGCAGGTGGCGGTGTGAAGTCGGCAATGTCGTCCTCATCCCCGGCATTATCCGGTTCATCGGGCGCTTCGTCGGGGTCACCAGACTCATTGTCGGCATCCGCAACCCAATCGGCTTCATCTTTTTCAGCGTCAGCCGGGCCCGATTTTTTGTCCTCAGAGGCTTCGGTTCCGCCGTTGTCATCGCCAGCGGGCTTGAAATCGACGACGCCCTCGTCTTCCTGTTCATTGGGAGAGACAAACCAACGGTTGCCGCATTTGGCGCATTTGACGCTTCGCCCTTCCGGGCCAACCGCCTCTGCCTTGATTTCGTAGGACGTACTGCAGTCCGGACATTTGATCTTCATGTGCCAAGACCCTTTGCCATGGCAAGCATTAGAGGTTCTCTTACATAACCCGTGGGATCGAAATCCGGCAGAAAATTTTGGACAATGGCCCGCAAATCCAACGCCAATTTCATCTCGTCTATAGATCCAGGTCCCAATGGACATTTATATGATTAATGCACCGTTAACGGGCTGGCTATAGCGTCGGCCCATCAACAGGAGTCAAATTTGTGATCCGCTTTGAAAATGTCGGATTGAGATACGGAATGGGGCCGGAGATCCTTCAGGATCTGTCGTTCCAGATCGAGCCGCAATCTTTCCAGTTCCTGACGGGCCCGTCGGGTGCCGGCAAGACAAGTCTCATCAGGCTTCTGTTCATGTCGCTGCGGCCGACCCGTGGATTGATCAAGGTTTTCAACCGGGACCTGAGCATCATCGACAAACAGGAACTGCCGAAGCTTCGCCGCAAGATCGGCGTCGTGTTTCAGGATTTCCGGCTGCTGGATCACCTGACAACCTACGAGAATGTCGCGTTGCCGCTGCGGGTTGTCGGCAAGGAAGAGTCCGAATACCGGTCCGATGTGATCGATCTTCTGAAATGGGTAGGTCTTGGCGACAGAATGCATGTTCTGCCGCCTGTTCTCTCCGGCGGTGAAAAACAGCGCGCAGCGATCGCAAGAGCTTTGATCACCCGCCCGGAAATATTGCTTGCGGACGAACCCACAGGAAACGTGGACCCGCCTCTTGCCCGCCGCCTGTTGCGTCTTTTTATTGAATTAAACAAACTTGGCACTTCCGTTGTCATCGCAACGCACGATATTGCTTTGCTGGAACAGGTGGATGCCCGGCGCATGGTCTTGGCAGACGGACGCCTGTCGATATTTGATTAGGCGGTAGAATGGCTCGGCCCGACGAACAAAGCGACAAGCGCACTTCTGCTGCTGACGTGAAACCGCCCAGGCGATTGAAACGTCTGAAGC
>NZ_JAILWL010000516.1 GCF_025698965.1 Roseibium sp. | reverse complement strand
CGCACCGGCCGAGGAGCCGACATATAGCGATTCCGAACGTCAGGGGCTCGATCAGCTGACGACCGACAACAACTGACGCCAATCTTTGGCGCAGGTCCTTGAATCCTGAGCATCCCGCAGCCAGATGGTCGCAAAAGGGGTGTTCTTACATCTTAGATCGATCAACTCATCTGCTTGCAGGCGCTTCCGTCCGCAAGCAGGTTGATCTCAAGACCAGGGCCGGTTTCAACCGGCCAGATAAAGGAGTGTTCGCCATGGTTGGCGGAACCGAGGAGCATGAGCCGTTTGATATGGACGCGGACACGCTGCGCGAAGAGTGCGGCGTGTTTGGCATTCTTGGGCACGAGGATGCCAGTGCGCTGACGGCTCTCGGGCTGCACGCGTTGCAGCATCGCGGCCAGGAAGCTGCGGGTATTGTCACCTTCGACAATGACCAGTTCCGCGCCGAGCGGCACCTTGGCCTTGTCGGAGACCATTTTTCCGATGCTGACACGATCGGTCGCCTGACCGGAAAAGCCGCCGTCGGCCACGTTCGCTATTCGACGACAGGCGAAACGATCCTGCGAAACGTCCAACCGTTGTTCGCCGAGCTGGATGGTGGTGGTATTGCCGTGTGTCACAACGGCAACTTCACCAACGCCCTCACCCTGCGCCATCAACTGATCCGCGACGGAGCGATCTGCCAGTCCACCTCAGATTCTGAAGTTGTTCTGCAGCTGGTTGCCCGCTCACGCAAAGGCAAGATCGTCGAAAGATTTATTGAAGCCATCACACAGATGGAAGGCGCCTATTCCCTCGTCGCACTGACATCGAAAAAACTGATCGGCGCACGCGATCCGCTAGGCATCCGACCTCTCGTTCTGGGTGATTTGAACGGTGCTCCGATACTGGCTTCAGAGACATGCGCTCTGGATATCATCGGTGCGAAGTTCATTCGCGAAGTCGAGAATGGCGAAGTGATTGTCTGCACTTCGACAGGCATCCAGTCCTACTTCCCGTTCGGAAAACAACCAGCGCGCCCCTGTATCTTCGAATACATCTATTTTTCCCGACCGGATTCGGTTCTGGGCGGTCGCAGCGTTTATGACGTGCGCCGCGAGATGGGCAAGCAGCTTGCCTTGGAATCGAATGTCGAGGCCGACGTCATTGTTCCGGTTCCTGACAGTGGTGTTCCCGCCGCCATCGGTTACAGCCAGGAAAGCGGAATTCCGTTTGAGCTCGGGATCATCAGAAACCACTATGTCGGCCGTACGTTCATCGAACCGACGCAGCAGATCCGTGCGCTTGGTGTGAAGATGAAGCATTCCGCAAACCGCGCCCAGATTGAGGGCAAGCGCGTTGTTCTCGTCGATGACAGCCTTGTTCGCGGCACCACCTCGGTGAAAATCGTACAGATGATCCGTGAAGCCGGTGCGAAGGAAGTCCACTTCCGGTTGGCCAGCCCGCCGATCAAATACTCCGACTATTACGGTATCGATACACCGGTGAGAGAAAAGCTGCTGGCTGCCAAATACAGCCTGGAAGAGATGTGCTCCTACATAGGAGCCGACAGTCTGGCATTCCTCTCCGTGGACGGTATGTACAAGTCCATGGGTTACGATGGCCGCGACGACGAAAACCCGCAATTTACCGATCATGGATTTACCGGCGACTATCCGACGCCACTGACGGACCTGTCTGAAGACCAGGACTTCGTCAGTGCTCCCCGTCTGGTGGAGGTCGGCTAAAGCGCCGTCAGAGACACAATATGCAAAAAGACCTTGAAGGCCGGATCGCCCTTGTGACCGGCGCATCCCGCGGTATTGGTTACCAGATCGCCAAACAACTCGCAGAGCACGGCGCACATGTTATTGCCGTTGCACGCACTGTTGGCGGCCTGGAAGATCTTGATGACGAAATCCAGGCTGCAGGCGGTCAGGCAACCCTCGTGCCGCTCGATCTGACCGATTTCGATGCGATCGATCGGCTCGGCGCTGCCATTTTCGAACGTTGGAAAAAACTGGATATCCTGGTTGCGAATGCAGGCATGCTCGGTGTGCTTTCTCCGCTCGGCCATATCAGCCCGAAGGATTTCGACAAGGTCATGAATGTGAATATCACGGCCAATTGGCGTCTCGTCCGGTCTCTGGATCCGCTGTTGCGCCAGTCGGATGCCGGGCGGGTGCTGTTCATGACCGCCGTACAAGCCCAGACTTGCACCGCCTTCTGGGGACTGCAGGCGATCAGCAAATCCGCGATTGAAGCCTTGGCAAGAACCTGGGCAAACGAGAGCCTGCAAACAGCCATGAAGATCAACCTCGTTGATCCGGGGCCGACACGCACAGGATTACGTGCCAAGGCGATGCCTGGCGAAAATCCTGAAAATCTTGCCACACCGGCCGAGGTTGCGAGCGACCTAATCAAGCTCGTCCAACCCGATACTCTGGAAACAGGCAAGCTTTTTGACCGTTTGAGCGGCGAATGGGTCTCAATGTAAGCTTTCCGCCCTCGTTTCGCGGTATCGTCGCATTGTTGTCTCTTGCGTCCATCAAGGAGCGTTAGTCGATGCGCAACGACATCAAGGCCATAGCGTGGGACTTTGACGGTGTCCTTAACCGGAACATTGCCGAAGGCCGGTTTCTTTGGTCCGATACGCTTGAAGAGGACCTCGGAATTTCGTTGCGCGCGTTCCAGGAAGGTGTTTTCAACGACACGTTCATTGACGTGCTGTCAGGCAAACTCGATCTGTTGCACCATGTGCAATCGTGGCTCGATCAAAATGGCCACGAAATCAACGGCGAGGCTCTTTTGAGTTACTGGTTCGCAAAGGACGACCTGAAAGATCCGCAAACAAATGAATTGCTGGACCACCTGAGCGACCAGGGCATTGTGCAGGTGATCGCTACAAACAACGAAGATCGCCGTGCAACCTACATAGAAAGCGAAACAGGGTACGAGACACGTGTAAGCGCAGTTTTTGCAGCTGGCCGCATGGGCCTTGTCAAACCGGATCCGGCTTTTTTCATCCACATCCAGGAAAAACTCGGTCTTGCGCCGAAGAACATCCTTCTTGTCGATGACAGTGCTTCAAATGTGCGCGCCGCCAGGTCTTTGGGGTGGAACGCCTTTCACTTTACTGATGAAACACGTTCAGAGCTTGCACGCTACCTTGGCATTTGACACCATCTCCAACTGCCTCAATCCAGCGACCAGGGAGAGAGTTTCATGCAACTCGGTGCGTTTTCCATCAGCCTGACTGTCAAGGATATTCAGAAGTCCAAGGCTTTCTATGAAGGTCTTGGCTTTTCTGATATGGGAGGATCCGGCGATGAAGGTTGGCTCATTCTGAAAAACGGCGAGACGGTGATTGGCCTGTTCCAGGGCATGTTCGATCAGAATATGCTGACATTCAATCCAGGCTGGAACCAGAGTGCCCAAAAGCTGGGCGAACACCAGGATATCCGGGAAATTCAGAAGGACCTGAAAGCGAAGGGATATACGTTTGTTTCAGAAGCGGATGAAACAACAAGCGGCCCGGCAAGCTTCATGCTGGTCGATCCAGACGGAAATCCGATACTGGTAGACCAGCATGTCTGACCCGTTTGAGTTCTGAAAGACCTGGCATCTGAAAATTCCTATTGCAAATACTGACAGGGTTTCTATCTTGCAACGATCGTGGGTTTCGGGCGCAGGGCGGCGCCTGGTCCAGCACAAGGTATGCGCCATGTCCGGCCGCTTGGCATCGACGCAAGTCGGACCTTTTTCCCGAATGAGGTTTCCTCGCCGGACCGTCATCCTGGTCAGGCGAACAGCTTCATCGAAGCCTGCTCATTGTCACACCATTCAAGGACAAGGTGATAACGATGCCTAATGTCGAGACCGACATTCTCGTGACCTTGCGCGATACTGACCTGCCGCAAACCGATGTGTTCGATGCGGTGCTCCCCTTCTCCACCTCTGAAGTGAGCGCACGGGCGATTATTACCGAGCGCGTTCGTGCCGAATGCGACAGGCGTCTACCGGATGCCATGGCCGCACGCCTTTTGCGACTGGACACGCTGCCTGACGAAGAAGACGCCGATTATAGAACGCATCTGAGAAATGAAGATGTATCCACTGACATTCAAATCCAACGCGCTCTGGATTCGTTTGAAAACAACGGATTTCTTCTGCTGATCGACAACCGGCAGATCGAAGACCTAGACGAAATGGTTCCTCTCCGGTCTGGCTGTGTAGTCACATTCGTACAGCTTTCGCCACTCGTGGGTGGATAAACCGTGACTGCAGATACTGTTGTTCGGCGGTCAGAGCGGCCAATTCCAACTTTCCCAATGACCGTGTTTAGTAGCGGTAAGGTCCCTGTGTGGGTGTTTTCGAAAACTTCAATTCGAGCATTTTCAACGCACAGACCGGTGCAAT
>NZ_JAILWL010000515.1 GCF_025698965.1 Roseibium sp. | reverse complement strand
GGCTCTCCGTTCCAATCCTGCCTATCGAGCCTTCAATAGAAAGCAGTTCTCCGCGCCCGAACAGGTTGCGGCGACGCCAATAGGATTCAACGCCGAACCCTTCGATACTCGACCAGGATGCACCAGCACCAATGACATGCCGTTTACGCTCGCTGACTTCTATGGTAATCGGCAACAAGCCATCCGAAGCCTCGATATCTCCTTCAACAAGCCGGATTGACGAAAAAATACCGAGTTCATTCAAGCGTTTGCGTGCACGTGCAATGTCTTCGGGAGAATAGATGCCACCTTGTGGCAACATGGCCTGCTGAACGACAAAATTCGGATCCGTAACTTCGGTGCCGCTGACCGAAACTTGACCGAAACGAGCTTGAGGACCGGCATCGGCGACCAAAGTGACATCAAGCTTGTTGTTGCTGTGGTCGGCTGTGATGCGCCGTTCCGCTATTTTCGCCTTTGGATACCCCCGGCCACGCAAAACAGAAACAATGCGGTTTTCAGCCGCAAGGATTTTGCCGGATGCTGCTGTGTCGCCGGGTGTCAGTCCCCAGAACGAAGGATCTGTCGACAGGTCGCCACCTTTTGAAGAGACGGCGACATTGCCAAATGTGAACAGGGGCCCAGGGTTCACCAGAATTGCGACCTTCACCGGCCGCCGGTCCGGCAGATCGCTCTGCTCCAGCGCGGTTTCCAGTGGGATACCGGCAAGTGTCATGTCAACCGTTCCGCCGTACCGCCCATCTGCATAGAGCTTGGCAACCAGACGTTCCCGGTCCGAAAGCGCCCGTGCGATCAGGCCTGCTTCTCCGGAAGGAGGAGAATCCTGCTGTTGGATCAGCAGGGACGCACTCTTGAGATCCTTGGTGAGAGTTTCGTTTCCTCCCGAAACGGTTAGCTCTGCTTCATAGGGTGTGGGATCGGGAACCGCGTCGGTTGTTTCTTCTTCTGCACCCCATAGCCTCCAGCCGAAAATTTCAAAGGCGGACGCCGGATAGGGGGCGGCAAACAGAGAGACGAAAATCAATCCCGTAACGAGTGGGCGCTTGAAAACGCAATTCGCACCGGCCGCCGCGAAAGCAACCAGTGTATCCAAAGCGTATTTGCGCGCATCCGGTTCTAAGCCGGATTTACGAGACGGTAGACCCTTCACTTACTGCCGCCTGACGGATTGGTCAGACCGGATTACCTGATTGCAATCCGGTCAAACTGCGTATGCAGCCCCTACGTCATTTAGACTAGAGAGCCATGGTTAAGGTTCACTAAATCACGATAGACCATGGCACCGGTTTTTGCGCAAGTGCTTAAGTTGGATACCGGTTTCGTCCTGCATGACGCCGGATCGCTGTTTCCAAATGAAGGCGAGCGACCAAGATCACTTGAGGGGTGATCAAGCCAGGATCAGAACAGCGGTTCTTCTTCAGGAAGTCCCATCAACCGTCTTGCAGCGGTCAGTGTGTTGACCATAAGCATGGCGATTGTCATTGGGCCAACACCTCCGGGAACAGGAGTGATTGCGCCTGCATGCTCCACCGCTTCGTTGAATGCCACGTCGCCTACGAGCCGGGATTTGCCTTCTCCTCGCTCAGGGGCAGGGATACGATTGATACCGACGTCGATGACAGTGGCGCCTGGTTTGATCCAGTCGCCTTTGACCATTTCAGGACGGCCGACCGCAGCGACCACAATGTCCGCGCTACGCACAACATCCGGAAGATCCTTGGTCCGGCTGTGTGCGATGGTGACCGTGCAGCTCTCCTGAAGAAGCAGGCTTGCCATTGGCTTGCCGACAATATTGGATCGACCGACAACGACGGCGTTCTTGCCAGACAGGGTGTCGCCAAGTGTTCGTTTCAAAAGGACCAGACTGCCGGCCGGCGTGCAGGGAACGAGTGCGCTATCACGCTCGCCAGTTGTGAGAAGGCCCACATTGACAGGATGAAAGCCGTCCACGTCCTTCTCGGGGCGAATAAGACGGAGCACCTTGCTCTCGTCGATATGCCCAGGCAGTGGCAACTGCACAAGAATACCATGCACGTCCGCATCGTTATTGAGCTGTTCGACCAGTGTCAGCACATCTTCTTCGCTAGTGTCAGCTGCGAGAGTGTGCTTCACGGAATGAAAGCCGCAGGCTTCGGCAGCGCGGTCCTTGTTTCGCACATAGACCTGGCTCGCAGGATCTTCGCCGACAAGCACCACGGCAAGTCCGGGACGCTTGCCGCTGGTTTCCAGCAACCTGGCTGCGCGTCGGGTGATTTCCTCTCGGACTGATTCTGCGATGGCCTTGCCATCAATAATCTGCGCCTGGGGCATTCCGCCTCCTCGTTTTTTAGGAATACATCTTGGTCAGTTTCGAGCGCACGCTATCGAAATGAGGGAAGAGTGAAAACACGGTTTGCGTCTTTTCATGATCTGGTTTCGCCATAAAGCGGAAATTTCTATGTTCGCTCCGCCAGACGAGCTGTTGAAGATCAGGAGTTTGGCCGTGGTTTTGGTAAAAACCACTTTGTTCAAACGCGGCGTTGCCGGACATAACCAGCCTTTCAGAACTTCGCGAAGCTGACGCAAAAAAATGTTACCAACTTCGCCCCGGATACAGCAGGCATAGGCTTCGAAAACGTGTTGAAATCCTTTTGAGGGTAAGTCCCTCGACGGACCTTCCTCGATTTCGGAGGCCGAATTTGTTCCCACGGCCTAGGCCTCGTGGACGAATTGGCTTCGGGCGCGGCGTGTGTTGCATTTGAGTCGTGCGCAGGAGGGAAGCAAAGCCCGTATTGATATACGGGAGAGCTTTCCGACGCCCTCAGGACTCAAATGCGCCGCGTCCTTTCAGGATTTGAGAAAAGAGTGTCCATTTCGGCGTCGCAAAAACTTGAAAGGGGCAATCCTTTCTGCATTTTCGCTCCTGGAACTGGACAATCTTTTCTCAAACCACGCTCCAAACCAATTCGTCCACACGGTCTAGAGTGATTTCACAAAGGCATCCAGTTCGGAAATCGAGCATACGATATGGTAGAACGAGCTTGCCGGTGCCGGTTCCTGAGCGAAGTCACCGTCAGGTGCCAATTTATCGCGCCAAAGACCGGCCGGAACTCCATCCAGAAACACTTGTAGCGCCTTCACGGCATCCGGAATGTCGGCAAGGTAGGCGTCTTTCTCCGGACCGAACGAGATTTGTGCCAGAGCGATCGCAGCCTTCAGCCATTCAGTCTGTCCCCAAAGCCTTGCAATCGGGTCACGGACGGTGAAGTCGTCGTTCAAGGACATGAAGGTGACGCCACGGCTTTCGTCAATGCCGAAAGTTCTTCCAATGTCGTAAAGACGACGAGCAGCGATCAATGCGCCGGCATCGCCGCGCAATTGCCCCCAACGAGCCAGCAGCCATGCCCATTCGAACTGATGGCCAGGCTCCGTGACCTTTCCCTTGTCTCCAGGCATCGGAGACCAGTCGAGATCAAAGAATTCCCTGAGACCGCCAGTGACGGGATCCATGAACCGGTTCAATGCAAGTTCGGCAATCTCATCCGTCAACTCCACCCAAACAGGGTTTTCAGAAACATTTTCCCATGCAAGGCAAGCTTCGAAAAGGTGCATATGTGGATTGGAACACAGAGGAGTGCGGTCTGGATTGGCTTCCCGGAAACCTGCTTCAGGATGTCTATAGTTGTGCAGCAGATAACTTAGAAGACTGTCAGCCTCCGCTATAGCCACCGTTCGTTTTTCTGGCCGGTTGCCAGCAATTTGCGCAAATCCGAAAAGAGCAAAGGCCTGATTGTAGAGGTCGAACGTGTCGTCAATGACATTGTTATCGATGTCTACCGACGCGGCAAAATAACCGTCTGGTGTTTTGAAGGTTTTAATTTGCCAATCAAAAAGGGCGTCGGCGATGTCGTTAGCCGGCCCTTGCCAGCCGAGATTGCCACCTTCAAGAAAGGAATATATCTGGCGGGGAATGACCCGTGCCCGCCGTGGGACTGATGTGGCTTGTTGTGATTTGAGATCGATCGCCTCAAAACACTCACCGTTGTTTGCATCTATGCCGGCAGAAAGCCAGATCGGAAGCGCTTTGTCTGTCAGCCAGCCTGTCAATTCTACCGAGAGGGAGCCTAGTGATTTCCCATTCGATTCCGGAAATTCGTTGGTCATTGGATACCTCACAAATGGGGTCGACAGTGGCTTGGTTTATAATTCCAACGCAGCCAATGTACAGAACTGAAGGCGATAAATCGGAAATTAATCAATTCACTAGTAAATTCGAATGGGTGTGACAGCAAAGTCACACAAGGGAGAATTCTCCCGGGGAGAATCATGATGTGGCTTGGACATCGGCGCTAGAGGGTGCTACCTGACTGACATCGGATGGGGTGGATCGGTTTAGAATGCGAATTTTGTCAGTACTCGTAACTGCAGTGGCCCTG
>NZ_JAILWL010000514.1 GCF_025698965.1 Roseibium sp. | reverse complement strand
TTGTTGAAAAAAATGTCGTCTAGCTGAAAAACTATTCCGCGACGAGGTGCGGTGCGACGGGTTCGTCTTCCACCTTGCCGGTGTCCGACTGCCGAGCTTTGGGCAGTTTTTGCAGATCGACCGGAATGACTTCGGATTTATCCCCAACAGCCTCATCGGCTGACACCTGGTCCTCAACCACGTCGCCGGGCGCCGCTTTCATGGCCGTCCAGTCAATGACCCGGGAAAGCGTATCCACCAGAACCGTTTGCAATCTGGCGATGCGGATCTTGTCGGGCTCGAAAGGAGGCGATTCGTGACGCAGATAAGATCGCTGTGCGAGAAGCAATGACAAGGCATGCACACCTTTGGCAGGCTCTCCCAGAGACTGCGTGACAAAACCACCCTGCGTCTGGGTATCCACGCCGACCGAGTAACCATCCTGGCCCGTGAACGATCCCACAATCAAATTGCGAAGATCCCCGTCACAAGATGTTTCGGACCGTGTGCCGATACTCACGAGCGGCAGCCCGTTATTCGTCACGCCCCTGATGTTGGAGCGCAGGGACTGGCAATCAAGCACAACCACATTCCGGTGAATCTTCAAAAGCCTGTCGATCTGCTGACGCAACATGTGATGGAAGGGATCAAAAAACAGAAACTTGCGTTGTTCGGATTCCGTCGGGCCCGGCTCTTCCCCTTCGTGATAGATCGGTTTGCCGTCAAGAGTTGAGAACGGACACAGTCGAGCCCCCGTATTCTCGTCGGCCGGTGCGTCCGGATCATGGTCGAGATCAACGACAAAACGGGAGATTGTCGAGCGCAGCATTGTCGTGTCCAGCTTCTCGTGAAGGTCGAAAACCCGTTCGAGACGCCAGGAAAGATCCACCTGAAGCCGCCCTGTCGCGTTGAACCGCCGGGCCACGGCCGGAGGCACTTCCGTTCCGCTGTGAGGCAGACACAGAATTAATGGGCTTTGTCCTTCTTCAACCTGAATCATCGTGCAACGCTTAAACAAAAATACCGATTGGACTTTAATTTGAATAATTTACTTAACGGAAACAAGACATTTTCTATTCAACTAAATGACACCGCAGAGTATCCCTCTTCTATTTAAGATTTTTTCCAATACTTTTCATATAGTTACAGATTTTCTCCAGAATAACAATCTACTACCTTCGCACCCGCACAGGTTTAATGCAAACACACGACTTTATCCAGAATGCATCTTTTTCCTGTCTTTTCTCTCGTGAAACAACTTTTGTTTTTCAGTGGCTCACTTGACGCCGGTCTCCCGTCGCGCGATTTTTCAAGGACCCTCGCTCGGACAGTTTCAACCGAACTGTCGCTTCCAGATCAGTATCCTCGCTTCGAAAAAGGATGCCGCCATGTCGCTTCGCTACGGCAAAGAATTTTTGATGATTCCGGGCCCGACCAATGTCCCCGAAGAAGTCCTGAGGGCCATGCATAAACCTGCGGTCGATATTTACGAAGGTCCGCTGCTGGAAACCACGGACTATTGCCTTGCCGGTTTGAAACGTCTGTTCCGGACGGATGGTAAAACCTATATCTACGCGGCAAACGGGCACGGAGCATGGGATGCAGCGCTTTGCAACACCTTGAAGCGCGGCGACAAGATACTTGTTCTTGAATCCGGGCGGTTTGCCCTTGGTTGGGGCGAGGCAGCTCAAATCACGGGGCTGAATGTCGAAATCCTGCCGGGCGCCTGGGACAAGAGTGTCGATCCTTCGCGCCTTGAAGAGCGCCTGAAGCAGGACCTAGATCACGAGATTGCTGCAGTTCTGGTTGTGCAGGTCGATACCGCCTCCGGTGTCTGGAACGACGTCGCCGCACTCCGCAAAGCCATCGATGCGGCAAATCACCCTGCTCTATACATGGTCGACACAATTGCCTCTCTCGGCTGCATGCCTTTCGAGATGGATGAATGGGGGGTCGATGTCGCCCTGACGGGATCTCAAAAGGGCCTTATGTGTCCTCCAGGCCTCTCCTTCGTCGCAGCCGGTCCCAAAGCGGATCGGGCGCACGAAACCGCCGACCTTCGAACAAATTATACCGACTGGACGTTCCGGCAGGGAGCCGAGCACTACCAGAAATATTGCGGCACGCCCCCGGAACATCTTCTGTTTGCGTTCCACAAGGCTCTGGACCTGATTTTCACCGAGGGTCTGGAAAAAGTCTGGCACCGGCACGCGCTCCTGGGCGAAGCGACACGCCGCGCCGTTGCCGAATGGTCCAAAGGTGGTGTGGTGCATTTCAACATTTCCGAACCCCATGCCCGCTCAAACAGCGTCACGGTCGTTGGTATTGAAAGCGGCGATGCAGCGGCGCTTCGCGCCTTTACCAAGGAGGTCTGCGGCGTCACGGTGGGTGGCACGATCGGTGAACTGTCAGGCAAGGGGATCCGGATTGCCCACATGGGCCATGTGAACGCCGTCATGCTGCTTGGCACACTGTCCTCAATCGAACTCGGATTTGAAAAGCTGTCAATTCCCTATGGCAAGGGCGGCATTCACGCAGCAATCGATTATCTCGCACAGGCGATTTGACGAACTGTTGAGCTGTCCTCTGACAAAACAGGTCGGTGCAGGAACGCCGCTCGAATTGGCAGACGTACCGCGTAGCCAATATCGACGGAACCCTAAAGCCGATCCTCCAGCCGATCACAAATCGTCCTGAGCACTTCGATGCGCGCGTGTTTCTTGTTTTCAGCGGACACCATCGTCCAGGGCGCATAGTGGGTCGACGTGCGATCGACCATGTCTCCGGCGGCGATGGCGTACTGGTCCCACTTCAGGCGATTGCGCCAGTCCTCGTCGGTAATCTTGTGCTGCTTGTAGGCCGTGTCTTCGCGCGCCTTGAAGCGACGCAATTGCTCTTCTTCAGAAATTGCCAGCCAGAATTTGCAGATCATGTAGCCGAAATCGGTCAGTTCCTGTTCAAATTCGTTAATTTCATTATAGGCACGGAGCCAGTCATCGTGACCGGCGAAGCCCTCCACCCGCTCGACAAGAACACGTTCGTACCAGGACCGGTCGAAGATCGCGAAATGTCCCTTGCGCGGTACCCGTCGCCAAAACCGCCACAGGTAAGGGCGTGCCTTTTCTTCATCCGACGGTGCGGAGATCGGGTGGACCTTGTAGATGCGCGGGTCAAGAGGCCTGATCACCCGCCGGATCGCGCCGCCCTTGCCGGCGGCGTCATTGCCCTGAAAGACGAGGACAACCCCTGTCTTCGACATGGCTTTCCGGTCGGAGAGATCCGACAACACTTTCTGGTACTTGTCACGCAAGTCCTCGTATTCGGCTTTGTCCAGCCTGGCACTCAGGTCGATCGTGTCGACTGCCGTTTCCCGTTTCAGGCCACCGACAACCGCCGGAGCGGCGAGCGAATGCGGTTCCCCGTCGTCAAATTTCAATTTCATCGCAGCGGCGACGGTCTGGGCCAACGCGGCATCGCGATATTCCGGATCCTGGGATGGAATCACGAACCAAGGCGCATACCCCTTGCTGGTTTCAAGAACGATTTTCTCGCCAGCCTCGCTGGCTTTCTTGTGGTGCTTGAGTGCTGCCCAGTCGGCCAGCACATGACGAGCGGCCCGTTTCTTTTCAATCTTCTTCAGACGGTCTTCCTGAACGTCCTTTGGCAGGTAGAACCAGAACTTAAGGATCAGCACATCTTCGTTGGACAGCATTTCCTCGAACCGGCGAATACGGACCAGCGCCTTTTCGAACGCATCTTCATCAATCTTCTTGTAAATCCAGTCTCTCAGCACCGACTGGTACCAGCTGCCGAAAACAATGGCCGTCTCCCCCCTTGCCGGCAAATCCCGCCAATATCGCCATAACGGGGGACGTAACCGGGCTTCATCCATCGGTTCGCCATAAGCGTTGCAGACAAGGTGGCGCGCATCCATCCAGCCGTAAAGGCGGGCAACTGCTTCACCCTTTCCCGCACCATCGAGGCCATCCACCAGAATCAGTGTCGAAAAATTCTTGTTTTCAACCACCGGCAACTGTGCGGACAGGAGAGCTTCTCGCAATTCCGGCTCGAGTTTCTTGAAGGTCTTCTTGTTCATTTTTTGCGGCAGGCGGGCAGATTCAAACATCAAAATCTCCGAGAAAATGCGCTTTGAACGATTTTGCGGCAGTTGTAATTAAAAGACCATGTTTCAAATCAATGATCCTGACGGGCCGCAGAAACCGATTTTTCCCTGTTGGATGATCCAATACCGGCCTATATGAAACTCTGATCGAATCTTCCGGCGACTTTTCAATCCGGAGTTTGACCTTGAACTCGATTTTTTAGTCAACCTGACAAGCTCCGTGACCGATTTTATTGATCCCATTCTGACATTCATTGCGGACAACCCTTCGCTGGCAGGTCTGATTTGTTTCCTCGCCGCCATGGGTGAAGCACTGTTCATTATCGGT
>NZ_JAILWL010000513.1 GCF_025698965.1 Roseibium sp. | reverse complement strand
ACGATCGGCTTCAGGCCGAGCTTCAGGGCCTTGCCGAGAACGAACTTGGTTTGCGGCATCGGGCCTTCAGCGGCATCCACCAGGAGGATCACGCCGTCGACCATATGCAGGATGCGCTCGACTTCGCCGCCGAAGTCGGCGTGGCCTGGTGTGTCGACGATGTTGATGCGGGTGTCCTTGTGGACCAGCGACGTCACTTTCGCGAGAATGGTGATGCCACGCTCGCGTTCGATGTCGTTGGAGTCCATCATCCGTTCTTCGGTGCGCTGGTTGTCGCGGAACGCACCGGATTGCTTCAGAAGAACGTCGATAAGTGTTGTTTTGCCATGGTCAACGTGTGCGATGATGGCAATATTACGCAGGTTCATAAGTGGGCTCCAAAAGACAGAACGGGCCCCTGACGGACCCGCATCTTATCTGGATATGTGATTTCGCTGGTCGGCAATCGTGCCGAATTTGGCGCCTTTATACGTGCCAAGCGGGATTTGTGCAATGCAGTGCCGCAAGAGAAGATTGACAGTGACGTCAATCAGGCCTATTTCGTAAGGTAACCTTACTAAATGAGGCGGCGATGAGTCTTCCTTACCCGAATGTCAGTGTCACCATGCTGGTTGTGGATCTGGCGCGGTTGCTCAGGCGACGTTTCGAAGCGGCGTTGACCGAAGTTCAGACGGGATTGACCGCCGGTGAAGCGCGCACCCTGTTTTACGTCTGGCGCAATCCGGGACTGCGTCAGGCCATGCTGGCGGACATCATGTATGTCGAACCGATGACGCTGGTGGGCTATCTGGATTCATTGGAAGGGGCGGGTCTCGTCAAACGTTGCCCCGACCCGAAGGACAAGCGGGCCAAGTTGATCGAATTGACACCGGATGCCGATCCGCTGCTTGAACGGATTGGGGATGCGCTCCACACAGTGCGCTCCAAGGCGCTTGAAGAGATCCCGGAAGACAAGAGGCAGATACTGGAAACCCTGTTGCAGACGATGAAGGACAGCTTGCTGCAGGAGGTTTCCAAGGGAAAGCAGAAATAGAAATGACCGCGAACGGCTCAATCATGACTGCCAGGCGCACGTCTCTGCTGGGAGCGGGGCTCGTCGCTATCGGCCCGATCTCGATGGCGCTCTATACGCCGGCGATGCCTGCACTGGTGGAAGCGTTCGGGACGTCCGATTCGGCAGTCAAGCTTACACTTACGGCCTATTTCGCCGGGTTCGCGTTCGCACAGCTGATTTGCGGGCCGTTTTCGGATGCTTACGGGCGTAAGCCCGTTACACTTGCCTTTTTGACGCTCTATCTCATTTCAAGTGTGCTCGCGACGTTTGCTCCGACAGTGGAGTTCATGGTGTTTGCCCGAGCATTGCAAGGCGTTGGAGCCGCGGTTGGGATTTCTGTTTCCAGAGCGATTGTCCGCGACCAGTTCACGGGACAGGCATCCGCCAAAATCATGAACACGATTGCGATGATGCTGGCTCTTGGTCCGGCGGTTTCACCGACGATCGGCGGATTCGTACTTGAGCTGTTCGGCTGGCGGGAAATATTCTGGTGCATGTTGATCTATGGCGCCGTGCTGATGGCGGCCGTTGTTCTGTACCAGGTCGAAACCAACCCGAATCCGGGAAAACACCATCTCAATCCTTCACGTTTTGTCTCGAATTACCTGACCCTGCTGAAGGATCGACGCTTCCTGGCACCCAGCATTCTGATCGGATGCGGTCTCGGCAATCTCTATGCGCTGGCGACCGTGTTGCCTTTTGTCCTGATCTATGAAGTCGGACTGTCACCGTCCGCATTTGGAATGTCGATGATTATCCAGTCCGGATCTTTCATCGCCGGAACCATCGTTACCGGCCGTCTGTTGAAAATCGTCGAGGCTCACCGGCTGGTTCCCTTCGGATTGGTGCTGTGGGTCATTGCTTCGGCGCTGATGAGTTTCCTGGCTCTGACGCAGGAGCCTACGGTTGCGACCGTCATGGGTCCTGTTGCCCTGTTCGTCTTCGGTCTGGCGTTTGTGTTGCCCGCCTGTTTCACCGATGCCATGGCGCCGTTTCCGCAAATTGCAGGTGCCGCTTCCTCCATGGTTGGTTTCATGCAATTCGGAGGTGGCATCGTCGCCAGTCTGATTGTCGCCGCTGTCGGTGTACCCATGCTTGGATTGGCGGTGATACTGCCACTGATGCCGATTGTCGGAATCGTCCTTAATCTCGTCCTGAAAAGTCACTCATCCCAACCTGCTGCCGCGGAATAATTTCTTTCAAGGAAACGACACAGTTCCGCACTCGTTACTTGACCACAACGGGGCAAGCGGGCATCTGTCTGTCTGAATTTGGAAGGGATACCTGATGGCGACTGTCGCCGAATATCATTTGCCGGCAGGCCGGCCTCATGTGATGGGCATCTTGAACGTTACGCCGGATTCCTTTTCCGATGGCGGACGGCACAACGTTGCGGAGGCAGCTCTTGCGCATGCCAGGGTCATGATCAACGAGGGTGCGGATATCCTCGACGTCGGGGCTGAAAGCACCCGGCCGGGCTCATCTCCTGTCAGTCAGGACGATGAATGGAAGCGCCTCGCTCCGGTTCTGGAACCGGTGGCGGAGTTGGGTGTTCCGGTTTCCATCGACACCTACAAGGCTGAAATCGCAAAGCGTGCCTGTCAGGCAGGTGCGGTGATCGTCAATGATGTCTGGGGTCTTCAGAAAGATCCGGGGATGGCGGATGCCGTTGCTGAAGCCGGTGTCCACGTGGTCATGATGCATAACCGGCACGAAGCCGACGGCAGTCTCGATATCCTCAGTGACATCGACCGGTTTTTCGAAACATCGCTGACGCTTGCGGACAAAGCAGGGATCGCGAGGGAAAAGCAGATCCTCGATCCGGGGTTCGGCTTCGGAAAGACGATCGACCAGAACTTCGTCATCCTGAACCGGTTCGAAACCCTGAAGAAACACGGATTGCCGGTTCTGGCCGGCGCATCGCGCAAGCGCATGATCGGCGCTGTGCTGAACGTCGAGACGGATGAACGCCTTTATGGCTCTCTGGCGGTCCATATGACGGCACTGTTGAAAGGCGCGGCAATCGTTCGTGCTCACGATGTCGGTCCACACGTGGACTGTGTGCGTATGCTGGAAGCGACACATTTGGAACGGAACCCTGCCTGACATGACTTTACCGAAACGGAATGAAACTGCGCCCACTCGCTGCGCGTTGGGTCTGGGGTCCAACCTTGGGGACAGAAAGGCCAATCTGGATGGAGCCCTCCGGCGCCTGGAGCAGTCAGAGGGCATCACGCTTGTTGCAAGATCCTCAGACTATGAAACGCCTCCCTGGGGTCCTGTGCCGCAGGACGATTATCTGAACATTTGTACCGTTGTGGATACTACTCTTGCACCGCATGATCTGCTCAAGCGATGCCTTGAAATCGAAAATGAGCTTGGTCGCGTGCGGGATGTGCGCTGGGGTCCTCGGACAATCGACATAGACGTGTTGATCTATGGATCGGAGAAGATCGAAGACGATGCCCTGGAACTGCCCCATCCGCGAATGCGCGATCGTGCCTTTGTTCTCATACCCTTGGCCGAAATCTGGCCCGATGCCCCAATCGGAGACGGCCGGACCGCCGCTGAAGCGCTTGAAACCTGCCCGGATCAGGACGGTGTCGTTAGACTGGAGCATACTTAGCGTACGTCTCGTCACCAAACGTAATTCTGCAGGAGTGGAAACCAACTCTTAAATCTGCTTTGCGTATAATTGGGGTTCCGGAATTCCGAGTGGAGTTGGAGTATCCCATGACTGCTGCGACGTTGCCATCTGGCTCCGTACCCGAACAGCGCGGGAAAGTTTTCTCACGTGATGCGCTCTACTTCGCTTTTGTCGCAAACATTGTGCCGAGCATCCCCTTTTATCTGCTCGCGTTTTTTGTCTGTCCCTTGAGGGCTTTACCCATTGTCCTTTACTTTACTCTCGCCGTTATCGGGTTGAGGCTGAATGCCTTTATCCTGGTGATGCTGGCAGTAATTGTTGCATTTACTGATGTTGTTCTCGTCATCTCCGGGATCTTCAATCTCTCACCGATCCTGATTATTGATTCAATCAAATATTCTGCGAACTTGGACCTGTTCTCGTTTCTGGGTTACGCGTTTTTGGCTGCTGCAATCCTGTTTTTTGTTGGCCTTTATGTTTATTTCCTGGTGCGAAACAGGCGGGTGTACCAGAAAGTCAGCCTTTATCCGGCAATTTTGACCTGTTGCGCGATTGTCGGTCTCGACTTCTACCTGAATGCTTCACCGCAGACGTTCTTCGCAAATTTTTTGCAAAATAGGACAGAATTTACCTCCGCCGCGAAGCAGATCAATCTTTCTGCGCCCATGAGCGCGGGCGAAGATGAAAATGTGCTGATCGTGATGGTGGAAGGAATGGGGGCTTACGCGGATCCGGCGCACCAGAAACTTCTTTGGGACATTTTCAAGACG
>NZ_JAILWL010000512.1 GCF_025698965.1 Roseibium sp. | reverse complement strand
AAAAGACAGTTTCTCCTACGAAGTGAATGAGGAGGAAACCGGTCTGGCGACATGGATGACGCTGGATGAGCTTGCAGCCAAGCAATTGGAGCTCTATCCGACCGGATTGCGGGACAAGTTTGCCAAACCGCCCGCCCCACAGCGCCCAGGGCGTGTTTTCAGCTGAACCAATGTCCGCTCTCGCGGAGCAGATTCATTCAGTTTCTTGATCATGTTTTACATTAAATATTCTATGTAACTAACAGATATAAATCACTATATTGAAATTACAATTTAAAATCAGAACTTTCTACCGGCGCATCCGTGGGATCATCGTATTCTCCGATTTCCTCAAGTTCCTCTTCGGCCATGTATCGAGCAAACTTGTCTTTGCGCAGGCTCAGGCGAACGGCTAGGAAATAGACACCTGTCGATAAAGCACCGACAGCGACAATATCCGGTCCGACCGGGATGATACCCAGACCTCCGCCGAATGAGCCGAGATAGGACACCGTCACGAGTCCGGGCAAATACGGCAAAAGCCAAGCTGCCTCACGCCAGTCCAAGCCGTCAAATCCACTTTGAGTACTGCGGAAGAGCAGAAGCACCAGTCCGAGAGCGAGACAGAGGCCAAGGTGGATCATCGTGTCCCAGCCGCTCCAGTAAATGATCAGGCTCGCCACAACGAAAGCCAGGCACCCGGTGACAGGGGCGACAGGTAGCACGAAGGCGCGCGGCGTATCGGGCAGGAGACGCCGGAACGCCAGCACCGCGATCGGCCCGACAACAAAGGAAAGTACGATCGAGGAAGTGTTGAGGGCAATGACTTCCTTGAAGGGCAACGCGATGAAGAAGATTGCCGCAACCACGAAATTCACCAGAAGGGAGAAGAGTGGCACACCGCGATTGGAGAGCGTTTCCATGAATTTGGGGAAGAGCCCGTTTTGCGCCATGGCCAGCCCGAGCCGTGCATTCGATCCGACTGATACAAGGCCGGATGCGAAGCTTGAGATTCGGGCACTGGTGTCCAGTAGACTGACAATCCAGAGCGCGCCGACGGCACTCGCCAGTGCCGCCAACGGTCCGAGTTCGCCGGTGAAATGCAACGATTGCCAACCTCCCTGCAGTTGCTCCTTGTCGAGCGCACCCAGGAATGCAAGTTGTAGCCCGCCCAAAATCAGCAGGCAGACCAGAAGGCTCATGACAAGCGCGAGCGGAATATTGACCTTGGGATTGCGGGCTTCCCCCGCCATATCGATGACATGGCGAAAGCCGATCAGGGCGAAAATCACACCTCCGTTCGAAATTGCGGACAGGATGCCTTTCAGCCCTTCCGGGGCAAAGCCGCCATAGTCGCTGAAATTTCCAAAGCGGAACTCGGATGTAAGAATGACGGTGGCAAGGAGCGCGGGTACGAGAATTTTAACCCAGGTGAGAGCAGTGTTAATTCGGGCAAAGAACTTGACGCCAAACGCATTCACGACGGTGAAGAGAAGCAAGAGCAAGCAGGCAACAAGGAGGCCGGACGTCGTCAACTGCTCGTTTGAGCCGTAAAGCCAGGGAGCCAGGCTCTTGGAATAGCGCAGCACCGCCTCAACTTCGATGGTCGCCGCCGTGTTATAGCCAATCCAGGCAGTCCACCCCATCGTCATGGAAACGACTGAGCCGTGTGAAAAATGAGGGACCCGGCCAATCCCGCCGGCAACGGGGAGGATTGTCGCAATTTCGGCGAATGTTGCTGCCAGTAGCAGCATGGCAAGACCGCCGATACCCCAGGCGACGAGAGCAGACGGCCCTGCGGCCTGCGCGGCAAACAGGGGCGCAAACAGCCAGCCGGAGCCCAATATTCCGCTGATCGCGACAAATGTCAGACTGAGCAGCCCTATGCTGCGTTTCATGCGCGCCAAGACGATTCCCCCAAAGGATTCTCAATAACCTTAGCCGAGGGAATGTTGGAGCTGAAAGGTGTGTTGTGGGGGCAACGTCCAAGGTACCAATACCGGCAATTCACGTTTTCAGCCGAAGATACTTGGTACGTCAGCATTGGATGTGCATTAGCGAGGTTGGTGTCACCCTACGACCTTGCAGCCAGCTTTTCTCGAAAAGTGTCGCAATAAAGTGCATTCTGAACGGTCCTTGGGCAGATTTCCAGGAAGTCAGCTGCGTGAGATCTAAGGTGAGGAAGAAATTCGAACTCGCCGCCGCCATACGTGAGCGTGGACAAGATCTTATGCGTCCATTCATCGTGCTCGATTTCGGGGCGTATGAATTCGGATACTTCCGGCGTGGATGGTCACTGTCCAAACAACATGACAACAGCAGCTTTGTAATTGCGATTTTCGGTGTTCAGGATCCTTAAAGCTTCGAGCAAATCTTCTTGAGTGGCGTATCTTGTGGAATACTCAGTCCAATTCGGTGGAATTAGGACTGCAGAAGTGATGGCAGCATGGCTTTCAGCCTTGACGCTATTGCACGTCAAGTTACCCGCAATCGGAACGTTGACCCCGGCTTCAGCGATCCAGTCCGACGCCGATAAATCGCTTTTTCACTGTGAAATAGGCCCCAATGTTGACTAGAGGGCGCGGGGGTATCCAGGACGCAGGTGCACAGGCCAGACAGTCGCGGACGAGGTCGCTGTCGGCTCCTCTTGCATAATCAGCCAGCGCATGTCCAAAGGCGGTGCCGCGGCTGACGCCCGAGCCATTATAGCCGCCGGCGATAAATACGTTCTTTGCTGCCTTGCTGAAAAAATTGGTGCCGTTGCGGCTGATGCCTTCCACACCGGACCATGCGAATTCGAAAGGAACGTGTGCAAGGTGTGGGAACCGGCGCTCAAAACTTTCGCGATGGGTTTCCTGTCGCTGTTTCAGCTGGGCGTCGCTCAACAGCTGGCCGCCGTTATATTCAGCGGTGTTGCGAAGACTGATGCGGCCATCGACGGTCAGGCGAACGGTGGCGCCGCCGCTGTGCAGAGAAAGAACACCCCAATCGGAGAGCGATCCGAGGCTTGTGCGCTCTTCCTGCGACAGAACCCGCGTGAAGCTGCCGGTCAATGTGGACGCGCTGAGACGCCGCGCCAGGAAACCGAGTTTCGGAGCCTCAAAATTTGTTGCCAGCAGCACATTATCCGCCAGCAGTGTGCCTTCCGGTGTGACCAGGCGCAGGGGAGTGCCGTGATCAAGGCGCGTCACCGGACTGTTTTCATGCAGGCGCGCATTGGCGGGTAGCGTGTCGGCCAGACCGCGGACCAGGGCTGCCGGCTGAACGAGCGCTCCCTGGTCGACGTGAACGCCGCTTTGATAGGTATTTGTGCCGAGGCGGGCAGCAAGCTCATTTGAGCTGAGTGGGGTATGCGCAATGTCCAGGGCGGATAGATACTCGCAAAAATAACGGCATTCTGCCTGCGCGCGACTGTCCGCTGCGGCATGATAAAAGCCCTGTTCGCGCCATTGGCAGGCGAGATTGTCCGCTTCGACACGTTCCCGCAACAACGTCAGTCCGGCCTGATTGATCCGGTTAACCCTGCGGTATTCGTCAATATCCTTACGGGAAAAACCGCCACCGAAGTGACTGACCGCAACCGCATAACCGGAGTTTCGCCCTGACGCACCCTGACCGACCTCGCGCGCGTCGAGGAGAGCGATTTCCTGGTCCGGTCTGCTCTCAGCCAACCGGCGCGCCGCCGCCAAACCCGTGACACCTGCACCCACAACCGCCCAGTCGGCACGATGCTCGCCGCGAAGTGGCGCAGTTGCCTGTCGCGGAGGCAGAAGTTCAGCCCATCCGTGTCGATCGGTTTCGAATATGCCGTTGTTCACCGAAACTCATTCCTGGTTTGTCGTCAGCGACGTTTGCTTCGACTTTTCCGGCGAAGCCGGACCCCGTGCGAAGCAACATAGGGCCGTGACGGGGGCTAAGGGAACAGCCAAAACTCGTTTGTGGACCGGTGGCTCAACGAATGTGCGCGCTCCACCGGCACATCGGCTTCAGGCTTCCTGCGCCGCATTCCGGATCGCCGAAATGTTGCTTGAATAGTTCTCAATCGAACCGCCCTTGAACACCGCAGACCCGGCAACCAGCACGTTGGCACCGGCTGCTGCAACGAGTGGTGCTGTTTCAGGCGTGACACCGCCGTCGATTTCCAGGTCGATCGGCCGGTCGCCGATCATTTCCTTGATGCGTCGGGTTTTTTCGACCTGGGAGTCAATGAATTTCTGTCCGCCAAATCCAGGGTTCACGGTCATCACAAGGATCAGGTCCAGCCGATCCATCACGTACTCCAGAACACTTTCCGGCGTTGCGGGGTTCAAAGAGACACCGGCCTTCTTGCCGAGATTGCGAATTGCCTGAAGCGAGCGGTCGAGATGTGTCGTTGCTTCCGCATGGACGGTGATGATGTCGGAGCCAGCTTTTGCAAAGGCTTCCAGATAAGGGTCGCAGGGTTCGATCATCAGGTGTGTGTCGAAGATCTGGTCCGTGTGCGGGCGCAGCTTGGCAATCACATCCGGACCGAA
>NZ_JAILWL010000511.1 GCF_025698965.1 Roseibium sp. | reverse complement strand
AACAGCGTTGGTAGATGTGGCAATTTCTCCGGTTGAGGATGCTCCGGTTATCACAGGAGCATCACAAGGCACCCTGGAAGAGGACCGTGTACTGACAGCTTCCGGCAGCCTGATCACCAGTGACGCCGACCCAACAGATCATCCTGTATTCACAGCTCAGACGAACACCGCCGGAACCTATGGAACGTTCAGCCTGACCAGTGCGGGCGACTGGTTTTACTTGCTTGACAACCAGGCTGCACAAGTGCTTTCCAGCGGCGAGGTTGCAAGAGAAGTATTTACCGCTGTTGCAAACACCATCGACGGTGAAACCGTCTCGCAACAGGTAACCCTGTTCGTCACCGGCGTAAATGATGCGCCCGCCTCCATATCTCTCACTGCATACGCGATTGACGAGAATACCGCCTCAGGAACCGCATTGGCTGACGTTCTGGTGTCCGACCCGGACGCAAACGACAATCATTCTCTGCAGTTGCTGACCGACGCTGGCGGCCTGTTCGTGCTGGATGGCGCCACATTGCGGGTCGCCGATGGCGCGGTTCTCGATTTTGAAGCCGAGACCTCCCATACGATTGATATAGAGGCGACCGATGGCTCTGGCGCCTCAGTTCGCCGATCCTTCACTATCAACGTAAATGATCTGGATGAATCTTTTGTCGCCACAGGTGATGAAGGTTCTTCGATTACCGGCGACGCGGGAGACAACGAGATTGTCGGCGGCACTGGTGACGACACGACACGAAGCGGATTGGGAAAAGACGTCATCACTCTGGGCGATGGCCGTGACAAAGTCATTGGAACTGCAGAAGATTTCGATGGCGACACGATCACCGATCTCAACCAGGACGATGAACTGATCTTGCTTCAGACTCTGGTCAGCCGGGATTCCTTTGAGTTTTCCAAAGATACCGGCGAGGTTACTCTCGACACAAACGGAGATGGAATACCCGATACATCGTTCAATCTGAAAGGTGATTTCGGTAACGGTGATTTTCTGGTCTTCAAGGTCGGTTCCCGCACCTTTGCTTCTTTTGAGACCTATTTGCCATCGCTTGAAGACGGTCAGGCCCTTCATGCAGGTAGCGTCAACGGTATCGCAAACCAGGATTTCCTGAATGGTGACGGTGGCCGGTCCTTTGCTGTGAAGCTTGTCCCCGTAGGATATGCCGGATACCGGAATACGTTGGGCGTTTACGAGATCTCGCCAAACGGTGATATCGTCGGTGTACGCATTCTGGTCGCCGATGCCACGTCCAGCCCAAGAGCGAGTGCCAGAATTGAAGGCGTTGAGGACGGAAACACGCTTGGTTTCTTCCTGCTTCAGGACGCAGGCAGATTCGCGTCTCGCCTGTCCTCCGAGGACACATTCAATTTCGTGGATTCGAACGGCAATACAGCGAATGTAGACGACGGTCCGGATATCTGGTTTGCGGTAAACGGCATTTCGTCGGGCAGAACAGCCCTGCACAGCTACGCACAAGACATGAACACTGACGGACTTCAGCACGTATTGTCGGGCGTCAATCCAGATGGAACCTCAATGACAATCGGATTTGAAGATGTCACAGGAGGGGGTGACAGAGACTATGAGGACCTGGTGTTCAAGCTCACACCGGACGACTTTAATTTCATCGTCTAGTTCCAGGACCTACCAAAACAATTCGGAACAGCCACACCTTCGCAGCGAAACATAGGCAGGATTGGGCGGATCCGGCAAATGTTTCGAGAAAATCAAGGCTGATCATCGGACTGCGCCGAACGTCGTTGCCGAGCTGCAGTCGCATCCTTGCGGCTCAAACAGCCCGGTTCGTGATGGCGCATCACTCTTCTCAAATGCCGATCAGGTTCGCAAGCGGCTTGAGGTGTTTTTCATATCGCCGCCATTTCTCGACCGAACTCCTGTAAACCGGTTGACGAACCTGCGTGATGCTTGCCGTCCTGACCCGTCGCTTTGCTGTTTGGAATTCGAGACAATCCTTGTTCCAGGCAAGACCACAGGCAGCCAAAAGCGCGCGTGTCTGACCCTCCGGGTCTTCGACGAGCGATTGATAGTCAAGCGTGTACATCGCCTCCGGTGGCAACACTTTTTCCCAATGGTTCATCAGACGTCGATAGCCGTTGTAATACCGGCCCAGTTCGATCAGGTCGTAGCTCTGGTGCTGGCTGCGCTCGAAAAGTCGCGTGAAACAGGAAAGACAGGTATCCATCCCGTTTCGGCTGACATGCACAATCTTCGCGTTCGGAAGCAAAGCATTGATAAGGCCGATCATGTTGTAATTCGAGGGCATCTTATCGGTCACGTGCCGGGCGTTGACTGAGTGTGCCTCAAGACAGGCAACATAGTGACAAGCTCTTGAGACCAGATCCTCACCGGCCAGACCCGACAGGTTTTGCGGAAAGGGTTGGCGGACATCACCGCGATCAAATCCAAATATCCGCTGCAGATCCCCCAGTTCCCCTGCCCCGAAAACACTCGGGTGGCTTGCCAGGATCGTCTCCGTCAGCGTGGTGCCCGACCGTGGCATGCCCAGGACAAAAATCGGCTTGGCCGAGTGGTTGGCATACGGCCTCAAGGTTTCAATGAATTCGGGTGTGAAGCGAGCGATGATTTCATCTATCTGACGGTCCCGGGCCTCGGAATCATAGTGAATCTTGGACCGCTTGAGGGCGGCTCCTTTCGTATATTGTTCCCAGGCTTCGTCACATCGTCCAAGCGCATCGTAGCAGTCGGCAAGTCCGAAACGATAGGCAATCTGGTTGGTAGGAGACATGGATGCCGCATTTGACAATTGTCTTTCCAGGGCCTTGAAAACCGGATCTTCGGCGTCCCTGATTTTGTTGATCCTGCTCAGGCCGATAAGCGGGGAAAAGTCGGCGGGGTCCAACTGCCTCACTCTTTCAAGGTCAGCTCGGGCCTGGTTCATCTCACCAAGCTCCATGTGTAGATGCGCGCGTCCGATCAGGCTGGCTTTGAAGGCCGGCTCGATCTCAAGCGCACGAACGTAGAACTCTCTGGCCAATTCCGAGTTGGACAAGGCGCTATGGCAGACGCCCGTCTGGTGCAGGTTCGCAGGGTTTTCGGGATCATTCTTCAAGGCCTCTTCGGCAGCTGCAAGCGCAAGCTCCGGGAGGTTCTTTTCCAGAAGAACCTGGGACAGGCCCAAGCAGGCAGATCCGAGACCGGGCCGCAAGGACATTGCCTTTCGGAAAAGAGCCTCGGCATTGTCGAGTTCAAGGTACGCCAGATGAATACGCGCCTGATTGCAGATGGCGTCGACATTGCTGGAGTTTCTGGACAAGATCCGTGACACTTCGCTCTGCGCAGCTTCCAGTCGGTCGAGTTCAATGAGAACAGTAACCAGATTGTTTGCCGCTTCCTCGTGAAGCGGATCCAGTTGCAACGCGCTGCGATATTTTTCTATGGCGTGTTCCGGGTCTTTTTCCTCTCTTGCGATGCTGCCCAGATTGTTCAATGAAGCAATGTAGCCCGGATCCAGCTCAAGCGCCTTGGCATGAAGCACCTTGGCTTTGTCATATTGTCGGTCGTCATAGTAAGCCAACGCCAGGTTTGAATGCGCGGCTGCCGACTGCGGTGCAGCCTTTGTCGCGCGTTTGCCGAGATCAATCGCGCGGCCAATCCGCTTTCCGGAACGCAACACTTCGACTGTGTTGGAGAGGAACATCGGGTTCTGAGGTTCCAGAGACAGCGACGCCTCCAGATAGTCCAGCGCCTGTTCAATGTGATCTCCCCTGAAAGCGACCAGCCCAAGGAGATGATACGCCATGGAGTGCGACGGCACCGCGATCAGAATGCGCTCACACAGGTATTTGCATGCCTCCAGCTCACCCGCTTCGAAGTGTTTTTGAGCAAGAGTGATCGCATTGGTGAGAGAAAGTTTCTGGGAGGATCGATTCGGCATTGAAGGCTTTCCGGACAGCTCCTGCAGGTTCGGCTCGCTGTGCGTACCTGAGGAAGACAATTTGTTTGCACAACAATGCCCTGACCGGGGCATAAACCCGATAAACCAAAGTTAGAAAACCACCCTTTTTCAGTAGCTTATAACTTTCGATAACTAGTCGCGAAATCTCTTACTCAATACCCCTCAGACCAGTCACCCCTTCGGCAGATTCCGTGGGGTTCAAGCTATTTGGTGCTGGGGATTTGGAATGAACCTGATTGGTCAACGGGAACGACGTCGAACAACTACGAAAACAGGCGGGCGGGTAACGAAGTGGAAGGGAAAGGTGGCAAGCCTTGCACCCTCCCTCTTTGTGTTTTCGATCTCCTCTACAGCCCTGATGGCCGGCGGTGCTTTGGCGCAGACCATAAACACAACAACATCGACACCGGTTGTCAGCACGACCGATCAGGACTTTACGGTGACGTCGACGGGAGCCATTACCGTGGACCCACTAAGTGGCTCCACCCTGGTTGAAATAAGCGTCGCGGACTACACCAGCACACTCCGCAATGACGGCAGCATCACCGGAACCAATATCAG
>NZ_JAILWL010000510.1 GCF_025698965.1 Roseibium sp. | reverse complement strand
CGGTGACCATGGAGGTCCAGGACGTTCCCGCCATCGTTCAGGCAGCCCACGCGCGAAACGTGTCGGTCGCTCTTGATAATACTTATGCCGCCGGGGTGTTATTCGATGCCTTTGCACATGACGTCGATGTCAGCATTCAGGCTTTGACCAAGTATATAGGGGGGCACAGCGATCTTCTTTTGGGGTCCGTTTCGGTTCGGGACGAAGCTGCCTACAAAGCCTTGGGACCCGTCTACCGGCAATTGGGTCTGGCTGTTTCGCCCGACGATTGCAGCCTGGCGCTGCGCGGACTGCAAACCCTGGCAGTGCGCCTGGATCAATTGGAAAGCTCTGCACTTACTATCGCCAGTTGGCTTGCCGAGAATGTTCACATTGAGACAGTTCTGCACCCGGCTTTGCCTGGATGCCCGGGACACGAATTCTGGCGTCGGGATTTCTCCGGGTCTGCCAGTGTGTTCTCGTTCACATTCAACAACAGCTGGTCTGCAAAACAGGTCGAGGAGTTTCTGGACAATTTGAAGCTTTTCAAAATAGGGCTCAGTTGGGGTGGTGTTACCAGTCTCGCAGTTGTCTATCCCGATCTGGACCGCCCGGGGAAAGACTATGGCAGCCGCTTGGTGCGCTTGAACATTGGCCTCGAAAGCCCTGCAGACTTGATTGCTGACCTTAATGCTTCGATGACCCAGGTGCTTGGTGGACTAACTGACTAAGCAGCGTTTTCTCATCACTTGGGCCGTCCAAAAACCAGGTCGGAAGAGAGATTTGTAACGAGATGTTCTGCGAAGGGGTTTAATGCGTTATTTTGCCGAGAAAGCAATAGCTTGGCCAATTCACTTACACTGACTACGCTATTGGCTTCATCTGCCTTTTGTTGAAGCACGGATATTGCAATCCTCACACCCGCGTCGAGGTCTTTCCTGAAACAGTAAAGCTGGCACAGGAATGTTGTTATCCAATGGTTTGACGAAGTACCCGCATCCAGTTCTTCAATGCAATTTTCTCAATTGTTGACGGCTTCATGCCGTGTTTTTCCAGAGCGGCAAAGATCTTGGGGACACCTGTAACGTCACGGATCTCTTCGGGCATCATCACGCCATCGAAATCTGACCCGAGAGCGACGCAGTCTTCGCCGACAGTTTGAACCAGATAATTAACATGCAAGAGCACTGTTTCAAGTGGAACCGAACTGCTCAAGATCCCATTTTGGGCAAGAAAACATGGCGCGAAATTGACGCCGACAACACCACCTGAGCCGGCTATGGCTCTGAGTTGGTCATCGGTGAGATTGCGAGGGGAAGGACACAAGCGATGAGCATTTGAGTGGGTCGCTACAAGCGGTGCATTGCTGATTGAGGCAACATCCCAGAACCCCTGCTGGTTCAGATGAGAAAGGTCGATGAGAACCTTTTTCCGATTGCACTCGCTTACAAGTTCCTTTCCGATTTCCGTCAAGCCCGGACCGATGTCCGGGGGCGCCGGAAACTGAAACGGTACACCGTATCCGAAAATGTTGTTTCGGCTCCATACCAGGCCGATTGACCTCAAACCTCGTTGATAGAGCGTGTCGAGCATCTTGAATTTAGCGTCTATGCAGTCCGCACCTTCGATGTGCATGATTGCAGCTATCTGGTTTTTCGAGTGCGCGTCCTGAAGTTCCGCGAATGATTTGCAAACGCGAACCTGTCCGGCAGAAAGCGTTTCAATGTCCTCCAGCAGGTCGAACATCTCGAGTGTTGCTTTCTGAGCCTTTTCGATCGGCAAGGGTGGTGGCATGGGAACGCTATACCCATCCTCCGACTGGTATTCCTCAAGATCGAACCGTTCCGGTGATGGCGCAAACGCCGCGAAGAAACCACCTGCAAAGCCAGCCTCGCGGGCTCTGGGCAGATCAATTTGCGTCCGCCTGTTTCCAGTAACGAAGCTATTAGCCGGCTGATCTTCGATTTCGTTCAGGAGGCGCAACAGAACGTCATTGTGACCATCGAAAAACGCAAGTTTCTTCAAGTGATGTCCTTTCGGAACTTGTGCGAATTGGACCTGCCTGGACTACAATTGCTTCTGAGGATGAAGCGCGAAATCGAGGTTGCTCAGGCGTGAAAAATGTATGAGCGCTTTTTCTTTGCGCTTGAAGGCCTGTCCGAATTCCGGAACGTGTCTTCAGGAAACGAAGTCGTATGACTTAGTCCTGTGACCGGAGGTCCTCTTCGACAAAGTCCAGCAATTCGATTGTCTTGGCCCTGCTGCGTGCCGGATCCCGATCGGCTATGGCCTGGTAAAGCTCTCTATGCAAGGGAAACGAGCTTTCACCGATGCGGGTCGATTTCACTGCGCCGGAAAAGAACTTTAAAAACGGGCCGCGAACATTGGAGATGATCTGCTCGAAAAGAGGATTGTGGGCTGCGTCATAGATTGACCGGTGAAAGGCCTCGTCCTCTTCCAGAGCAGCACCTTTTTCATGGTGCACACGTTCCATGACGAGCAATCTTTCTTCTATTCGCAAGATCTCCTCGTCGCTTGCCCGTTGAGCGGCAAGAGCAGCTGCTTCGGATTCCAGTGCCCGGCGAAGATCCAGGGCTAGCAACAGCCCCTCTCGTTCTTCACGGATTGCAAGTGGAACAAGTATTTCTCCAGGCTGAATGGTTCGCAAAATGAACGTTCCGGCCCCGTGGCGAATTTCCAGCGCGTTGATAGCCTCCAGCTTGCGCACAGCCTCCCGTACGGATGATCGACCAACACCCAGAGCATCCATAAGCTCACGTTCGGACGGAAGCTTGTCTCCTGCCGAGTAATTGTTGCGGCTTACATAATCGACCAACCTGTCGACCACAGTATCAAGTTTGCTCTTGGCCGGAACCGGTTCGAGTCCTTGCATGTTTTCGTGTCCTGTTTGAATTTCTCCAGCGATGACCCGAAGAAAGGAAAACACATGCGGTGAGCAGATGTGAAGAACATCGACTCACCGCAAGTTCACTTAGCGTATTTGAATTGCCTGAAACGGCCCAGATATTTTAGGTAATCTCGCGATCAGAGTCTCATGCCGTGCTGCATGCTGAATAAATTCAAGTTGTCAGTTCGAAATTGCACGGCGACCCTCTCGCCATGACGAAGTTTTTCGTCCGGGGGAACCCTCATGCAAAATCGGGAATTTTCGGCGACGACCCACACGATCTGCTCTGATCCCAGCATTTCAACAAGGTCTATCGTTCCCAACATTCCACTGGCGATGCCGCTTGGATCCTTCAGAAGAAGAATATGTTCCGGGCGAATGCCCAACTCGACTTCTTGCCCCTCTTCAAGGCTGGTCTCCGCCTCATAGTCTTCAAGGGATAGCGTCAGTTCCGACGAACTGAATATGGGTTTGTCATCCTTGCGCGTCAGCTTGCCCTTGAAAAAATTCATGCTGGGCAGACCGATGAATTGCGCGACAAACCGGTTCGCAGGACGATTGTAGATTTCGTCCGGACAGGCGAGCTGTTGGATGACACCGTCTTTCATTGCGGCAATACGGTCCGCAAGGGTCAAGGCTTCCACCTGATCATGCGTGACGTAGATCATCGTGGCCCCCAGTTCACGATGGAGCCGTTTCAGTTCGACGCGGAGTTCTGCGCGCAGCTTCGCATCAAGATTTGAAAGCGGTTCATCGAAAAGAAATACGTCGACATGGCGCACAAGAGCTCGCCCGATGGCCACTCTTTGGCGCTGGCCGCCCGACAACTCGCTTGGACGTCGATCGAGCAGATGTCCGATCTGAAGAATCCGGGCAGCATCTTCGACCAGTTTGGTGATTTCTCTCCTGGGAGTTCCGTTCATCTTCAGCGCGAAGGACAGGTTTCCCCGAACAGTCATCTTTGGGTACAGCGCGTAGGATTGGAATACCATGGCAATGCCCCGGTCTTTCGGTTCTTCCCAGGTCACGTTTCGGCCATCGATCCAGATCTGACCGCTGGTTGCTTCCTGCAGCCCGGCGAAAGTGTTCAACAGCGTGGACTTGCCGCAACCGGACGAACCCAGAAGGACCAGGAACTCACCCTTTTGAATGTCGAGATTCAAGCCATTGAGCACATCGACAGATCCGAAATTGACACTCAGGTTGCTTGCGCGGACATGTGCGTTCTTGTCGAGCATTTGGTTCACCCTTTTACAGCGCCGGCGGCAATCCCGCGCACAAACCAGCGTCCTGAGAAGAAATAGACAGCCAGAGGGACCAGGGCCGTCAGCAACGTGGCCGCCATGTTGACGTTGTAGGCGACGTCACCTCGGGCTGAATTGACGATGTTGTTGAGCTGGACGGTCATCGGAATATTGTCCCGTCCCCCAAATATCAACCCGAGGAGATAGTCGTTCCAGATGCCTGTTACCTGCAGGATCACGGCGACGATGAGCATCGGGGTCGACATTGGCAACAGCACGTAGAAGAAGATCGAAAAGAACCCGCCACCATCCACACGTGCTGCGTTGAAGATCTCTTTCGGAAGAGATGCGTAGTAGTTGCGGAAGATAAGCGTCATGATC
>NZ_JAILWL010000051.1 GCF_025698965.1 Roseibium sp. | reverse complement strand
CCAGAACATCCTTGATGTGGACATGGCCGAGATAACCGTCTCGCAGCTCTTCATAACCATCCGGATACGCCAGCTCATGACACCAGCAATTGTTCGCCGGATCCCAAAGAACCTTCAACGTGCCCTTGGCACCCAGATCGTCGATCAGTTTGCGGCCTGTGTAACTGGAATTGACCATGGTGCCATTGCCCGTTTCCACCACCAGGGTTAGACCTTCCGCCTTGGCCAGATCAACCGCGGGCGCGATCAACGGCAGGGTCGCATCCCAGGCGCCCTTGGCGACATTCCACTTTTCCGCACCGCCCTTCCCCCAAAGGATCTGTTCCTTTTTGTTGGTCATGATCCGCACGAGAGGCGCACCGACGATATGAGCCATTTCCATGACGCGCTTCAGCGCATCCATGTGCGTGGTGTGCAGTTCATCACCCGGTTTGTTTGCCGCCGTCATTCCGGCAAAAACGTGCCGGGACAGGCAGCTGACAGGTTTCCCGTGCCCTTCCAGCAGTGACTTGATCTGAGCAATCTCGTCCCTGCTGTGATCGCCGACTTCCTTGTCTCCGACAAATTGCAGTTCGGCATAATCGAGACCGAATTCGTCCATAACGGCCAGCGCGTGTTTCAGGTCACGGCTGATGCCGTCGCATATGACACCCAGTTTCATGTTTCTCTCCAGGCTCAACGGTGCAGTTCGGCGCCGATGATTTCTTCAATCACCCGGGTACACACCCAGTTGTCGCCGTTCGGATATTTGGATTTGCCCGCATGAAAGATCTGCATGGCTGTCGAAGCGGTCTGCATCGGAACCTCCAGCTGCTCGGCCAGATCAAGCGCAATTGTCAGATCCTTGTGCATCGTCGCGATATGGCTGCCGGTGCCTTCGAATTTCCTGTCGATTATGTTTTCCAGCGCCGTCTTTGAAACGCCGCACCCGGCCCCGGATGTAGAAAAGACATTGTAGATGACTTCTCCGGGCACTCCGGCCTTGGCGGCAAGAGCGGCGGCCTCGAAAGTCGCGGAGAAGATGGATCCGATCAGAGACTGAAGGCAAGACTTGACCGTCTGGCCGTCACCGGCCTTGTCTCCGACGATATGAATGGTCTGCGAGACGGCTTCCATCACCGGTCGCGCCTTTTCAAGAACCGCCGGGGCGCCCGCCGCCATCATCGTCAGCGTACCGCCCTGCGCACCGGGGAAACCACCCGAGACCGGACTGTCGATCAGCTCGATACCGGACCCGGCCATGGCTGACCCGATTTCGCGGGCTTCAGACGGTTTGATCGTTGCGGTCAGCACCACAACACCGCCCGGTTTCATGTTGTCGACGAGGCCGTCCTCACCGAGTACCACCTGCCGGGCCTGCCCGCCATTCATGACCATGACGAAAACCACATCCGCGGACCGCGCGACCTCTGCGACGCTTGCCGCAGCCCTTCCCCCCAATTCGCGAAAGACGGACATACGCTGCTCGCTGAGGTCAAAGCCGGAGGTCTCGAAGTCGTTCTTGATCAGGTTCTTGGCAAGCCCGCTGCCCATATCCCCCAATCCGATGACACCTGCGCGTAACATTTTCATTTCCTATTTCATCCGGGCACACCGGCGTTTCTTTTCTGGCACCCTGCCAAGGGTGTCGGCTCTTGCGGAGGTTTCGGGCGTCAACCGACGCCGGGCAGGTCCAGAAGACACTCCGCTTGCCCAAAACTTTCCTCAGTAGAACAGACCTGGAATCCAGAGAACCAGCTGAGGGAAGATGCACATCAGAATGAGCACAAGGACGTTCGCCATCAGAAACGGCGCAGCCCCGAGGAAGATCTCACCGATCCCCAGCCTGGCGATCGCGGCACAGACATTCAGGCAATTGCCGACAGGCGGCGTACAAGCCCCCACCGCCAGACCCGAAACCATCACCACACCGAAATGAACACCGGAGATACCGACCGACTGCGCCGCCGGCAGCAGCACCGGGGTCAGAAGCAGAATGGCGGGACTGACGTCGATGAATGTGCCGGCAACCAGAATGACCGCCGTAATGACAAGCATCAGCGCAACTGGTCCAAGGTCCAGACTGATGACATAGGCGGCCAGCGTATCCGGAACCCGCTCCAGCGCCAGCACCCAGATGTAAAGCTGGGAAAAGGCTATGATCATCATGATTTTGGCACTGGTCAGGATTGCCGCGCGCATGGCATCCGGCAACTGCTTGACGGAAGCAAGGCCAACGATCAGAAATCCGATCAAAATCCCGTAGGCGACGGCCATGCCGGCGGTTTCGGTCGGTGTTGCAATGCCAAACACAACGGATCCGACGATCAGCAGCGGCATGATGGCAACCACGGCCGAACGCCGGATCTGCCGCCAGGCTTCTGCGAGCGTGAATGGCACTGCTTCGGTCGGATAGTCATTCTTCTTCGACAGGTACCAGACGATACCGAGCTGGAAGACACCGACCATGATACCCGGGATGACGCCGCCCAGAAAAAGTTGGCCGACGGACTCCTGCGCCGCGATCGCATAGATCACCATGGCAACAGACGGCGGAATAATCATGCCCATGGTAGAGGACGCAACCGTGATACCGGCGGCAAACTGCACCGGGTAGCCGCGCTTCTTCATTTCCGGGATCAGCACCGAACCGATGGAAGCGGTATCCGAAGCCGCGGAGCCTGAAATCCCGCCGAACACCATCGAGGCAACAACGTTCACAAGGCCCAACCCGCCCTTTAACCGTCCTACGAAGAAATTTGAAATGTCGAGCAATCGGCCGGTGATGCCGCCCGAGTTCATCACAAATCCCATCAGGATGAAGAGCGGCAGGGAGATCAGCGCATAGCTGTTGATCCCCGCGAAGAACCGTTGCGGCAAAACGCCGATCAGCATTGGCTGTTCAACCATGAAATAGGCGAGTGCGGACAGTCCAAGCGCATAGGCAATCGGAACACCGATGAAGAGCAGCAGAAACAGGCTGGCAAGCAGGATCAGCATCGTGTCAGTCCTCCGGCATCCAGAGGATGTCGATGCTTTCCCGACCGGCTGCGGTCAGGATGATCTTCACCACACAATAAAAGACTGCCAACCCGCAGCCGATCGGAACTGAAGCATGCACAAGCCCTTGCGGCCAGCCAAAGGGCTGCCATGGGTTGTGCCCGGCCAGAGAAATCCAGCCGATTGAATAATAAACCATGGCACCATTGATTACGCCGACCAGGGCCAGCCCGAGAATGTAGGTCAACTTCTTGGCCTGGTACGGCAGCATGTCGATGAAGAAGGTTATGGCGATATGTTCACGCTTGGTGATGCACACCGCCCCGCCAATCGCACTGGTGAACAGAAATGCAATCGTGATGAACTCGTTGCCACCGTAAATCGATGAGCTGAATCCGTATCTCAGGACGACCAGCAGGCAAACGAGAACCAGAAACACTGCAAACAGCGCAATGAGAAGCCATTCCAGAATGCGCGTGAGTTGCCGGTCCAGCGCGATGAGAAAATCCATGCTCTCCCCCAATGACAAGGACATCTCCGGCCGTTCGAAAAACGGCCGGAGCAGTGATTTAAGGGTTAGCTGCAGGATGCGGCCGCCGCCCGCGCGGCATCGATGTCACCCGCCGAAAAATGTCCGGCTTCGATCATCTGGTCATAAACCGGCTTTACGGCTTCCTGAAACCCGGCCAGAGCTTCCGGCGTAAGCGTATTGATTTCCATGAACTTACCGAGTTCATTGATCACATTACCCTCCGCTTCCCGGTAAAGGTCGTCGGACTTCTTCATCGCCTCGACGGCAACCTCGTCGAAAATCTGCTTCAGATCGTCCGGCAATCCATCATACCAGGCCTTGTTGACAATCAATGGATCCGGACCGGTCATATGGTTGGACAGGGTCATGTATTTCTGAACTTCGTGGATCTTGAAGTCCCAGATATTCTGCGGCGGGTTATGTTGTCCGTCGATCACTCCCTGCTTGAAGGCCTGATAGGCTTCAGAGAACGGCATGGCAATCGGGTTGGACCCGATGGCTGTTCCGGTTGCGATCATGAGGTCGCTTTGCGGTTCGCGGATTTTCAGCCCATTCAGGTCTTCAACCTTGGTGATCGGGCGCACATTGTTGGTGTAGGCGCGAAACCCCTGACTGATGCCTGTTGCCGGCACATGATAGCCGTTTGTTTCCGCTCCGGCCTCAATGCCGTTTGTGAAGTCGCTGGCAACCAGGCACTGCATTTCGTCCCAGTTCGCGACCAGGAACGGCAGCTGATAGATATTGAAAGCCGGATTGGCGTCGGCAAAGAATCCACCACGTGTTCCTTGAAGAATGCCCGTCGTCACCTGATCCATCATTTCGCGCTCGTTACCGAGCACGCCGCCAAAGAAGTTCTCGACTTCGATACGGCCATCCGACCGCTTCTCCAGCTCCTCTTCAAAAAACTTCATGGATTGCGAACGGATCGCGCTTTCCGGCTGCTCATTACCGTATTTGAATGTGAAGTCGGCCGCGGTGGCGCTCGACACCATCAAGGCGGTGACCGCTACGCTGGCGAGATATTTAATCCCCTTCATCATCTGTTCTCCTCCCGTTAGACGATGATCATACGATGCCTTTTTCTCTGCTCAGCCAGCCTACTTAGCAAGATAAAAACACCAATTTGACGTAATTGATGTTTTTTGATGCTTTCATGTACTTCAATTTATGTAAACTTGATGGAAATTGATGGAGTATTGACGTGACCAATCCAGATCAACTCAAACGCAGGGCCAGAATCGCTGAAATTGCCCGTTTGGCCGGTGTCGGCACCGCAACCGTCGATCGCGTCCTCAATGATCGTCCGAATGTCAGCCCTGCAACCCGCCAACGGGTCGAGCAGGCAAAGGCGGCAATCGAAACCGGTGAACCCATCAAATCCCGGTCGCGTCCCTGGCGGCTGAAGGTGTTTCTCCCGGGTGAGGCCGGCCCGTCCACGGAATATCTGGCTGCATGTTTTCAGGAGTTCGGAGCCCGGGGCAACGCAACAATCGAGTGCGTTTTTACAAAGAAGATGGAACCGGCCGTTCTCGCCAGAAAGCTGCAGGCTTGCGCGGGTCAGGGAATCGATGCCATTGCGTTTCAGGCGCTGGACGACCCACGGGTACGGCACGCTGTTGAGGAACTCGCGCATCTCGACATACCTTGCCTGACGCTCATCTCGGGACTGGAAACCCCCGCACTTGCCGGCTTTGTCGGTATGGACAATCGGGCGGCCGGCAAAACGGCAGGCTATCTGATGGGGCGGTTCGAACGGCAGAAAGGCGCGGTCGCCGTTGTCTCCGGCGGTCAGATTTACAGGGTGCATGAAGACCGGGAAATGGGGTTCAGAGCATGCCTACGGCGCGACTTTCCCCATCTGGAAGTGGTCTCGACCTATAGCGGCCACGACGATATCGATGGCAACTACACCGAGGTCCGCAAGATCCTGGAAAGCAAACCGGACCTGATTGGGATCTACAATGTCGGTGGCGGCAACGAAGGCATTGCCAAGGCGTTAAGAGAGGCTGGACGCCAGCACGAAATCACGTTCTTCGGCCACAACCTGACACCAAAGACCCAAGGGTATCTGCTCGACGGAACAATGGACCTTGTATTGCACCAGAACATGAAGCGCGCGGCGGGGCGCGCCGTTGACGCCCTGATCGCCCGGCTGGAAAACAGATCCTATCAGATCCGGTTGATCCCGACGGAGATCATCACACGGGAGAACATGATGGGCGCAACCTTCGGCTGAGAAACCTTGTCGGACCTGCCTTAAACATTTTCAGGTGTGATCAACTGGAAATCGATGATTTCGTTTAAAAACCCGGCCGGTTTCCCGCTCAAAACCCTCTCCATGACCGCTAATGATCGGGCAACAGTGCTTTCGACTGGATTGGCAATTGAAAGATCGACCGAACCATCCAGCAATCCTTCATCCACATGCGGGCTTTTTTCGTGGCATATGTAAAAAACCTCTTCATTGCGTTTGGTTTCCCTGAGTGCCTTGAGGACACCCCTGACGCCACCACCGCAATGATAGAGACCCTTGAGATCGGGAGCAGCGGCAAGCAGTTCCAGTGTTGCTTCATAGGCGACGGCTGCATCGTCTAGATAAACCAGGGAGTCCCGCAATCCGACGTCCGGAGCGTATTCCCGGAGGGCACTGCGAAAGCCGGCCTCAAGCGCCTCATGTCCGAGATACCGGTGAGAACCAACTAGAATTCCGATTTCTCCAACCTGCTTCGAAAATCGCGCCATTGCCCAGCCGGCCGTCCGACCTGCTTTCCGCCCGTCAATCCCGATATAGCCTGCCAGGTCAGGCGAACTCAGCGGACTGAGCAACGAGAAAACCGGAACGGCTCTCTTTTTGCATTGCTGGATCGCTGCATGAACCTTCGGATGGTCTATGGAAACAAAGGCGATCGCATCGGCTTTGTCCGCCATCGCAAGCAGAGCTTCGGCAAGATCATCTGGCGACAGGCTTTCGACAAAGCGAATTTCGGCGGTTGCTCTGATTTTTTTAAGATCAGGTGCCGAACGAACGACGCCGTCGGCCAATGCCTGATAGAACCACTTGTTTTTCTTTTGAAGAATGAAGCCCAGCCTTCTGTGCGGGACGAGTTGCTCGACCCGCCGTTGCATTGCGCCCTGCCCGTGATAGCCAAGTTCCCTGGCTGCGGACAGCACGCGGTCCGCCGTGGCTTTGGTTACGGGCGCCCGCCCGTTCAGCACCCTGTCAACTGTTGCAATTCCCACATCTGCCTTTCGGGCGATGTCTTGAAGCGTAACTTTGCGGCGCATTTGATACTTTCCATCATTCATTCTTGAGACTAATTTGAGAGATTTGATAGTTTTTATCAAGCTCGCGTTGACCCAATCACGGATTTCTCTGATCTTCTCGCACTATCTTGAGGAGCCCCCCAAATGAAATCGGGAGAGGAAAACCATGACGGCCAATGCCGCTGACAAGCGCGACTACAGCCTGACAGGACCGAATTCAGGCCCAGGCTTTACACCCAGCGAATGGTACAGCTCCCGGATACCGCGAAAACGCCTAAAGGAACTTATGAAGAGGTCCGACAGGCCGAGCATGGTCAACTACAGTATCTGGTTGGGATTTGTGCTTGCGCTCGGTGCCTTGCTGATCGTGACCTGGGGAACAGTCTGGGCATTCCCGATCGCTATTCTTTACGGTGTTTTTTATGGGTCCGGAGCAGATAGCCGCTGGCATGAATGCGGCCATGGAACTGTCTTCAAGACACAGTGGCTGAACAACTTTTTCTACCAGGCAGCCTCCTTCATGTCGCTGCGAAACCCGTATCTTTGGCGCTGGAGCCATACACGCCACCATACGGATACGGTCATCGTCGGACGGGACCCGGAGATTGCGTTCCCGCGGCCGCCGAGCATTGGTGTCTGGATATCTAATCTGCTTTACATCCCGGCACTGACCGGTGAATTGAACAAGATGCTGAAACTCAGCTTCGGAAAACTGACCGAAGAACAGAAGGACTTTCTGATCGAAGCAGACCGAAACAAGGCCTTTTGGGCGTCCCGCATTCAACTCGCAATTCTTGTTTCGATTGCCGGCCTGTCCATCTCACTACAGAGTTGGTTGCCGTTGATGCTGGTGGGTCTGCCGACATTTTATGGCTCCTGGCTGCACCATATTATGGCAACAACTCAGCATGCGGGATTGGCAGAAGACGTTCCGGACCATCGCATGAACTCTCGAACGGTCTATCTTAACCCGTTCTTCCAGTTCATCTATTCCAACATGAACTATCATGTGGAACACCACATGTATCCCATGGTGCCATTTCATGCACTCCCGGCGCTTCATGAGGAAATCAAGGCCGATTGCCCGCTGGCCTACCCCTCGCTCTGGGCTGCCTACAGGGAAATGATCCCTGCCGTGCTGAAGCAGCAAACCGACCCGAATTTCTATATCAAGCGGCCACTGCCGGCCGATGCCATGCCGACACCGGACTATCAGCGTCCCGTGTTGCAGGCTGCCGAGTAGGAGAAAGCGATCATGGCGACCTGGATTGAGGCCTGTGCCGCAGAGGATGTCGAGAACGAAGATCTCATCCGCTTTGACCACAATGAGCAGACTTTCGCGATCTACCGCAGCCCGGACGACGAATACTACTGCACCGCAGGTCTGTGCACACATGAGGAAGTGCATCTGTCGGACGGCCTTGTCATGGGTCACATCATCGAGTGTCCGATGCACAATGGTCAGTTCGACTACAGGACCGGGGCGCCTCGGCGATCTCCAGCCTGCATCAAACTCAAGATATATCCGGTGAAGGTTGAGAACGGGACCGTCTTCATTGACATCGGAGAACCTTCATGAGGCGGATTTACGATTGGATTGCCAGGTTTTCTCTGCGTACCGTCACCGCAGCCGATTCATTGGCACTCAAAGGCAGTTGAACAATGCGTGTCGTCATAGTTGGAGGCGGACAGGCAGGTGCATCGGTTGTTTCCAAACTCCGGCAGCTCGGATTTGACGGCGAACTCCTGATGATCTCGCAGGAAACTGTGCCACCATATGAGCGTCCTCCTCTGTCCAAGAAGCACCTGCAAAACCACACAGCCGGAAAACTCGTGGCGATACTGCCGGAAGAATTCTGGACCGAGTGTCGGGTGGAATTGCGGTTGAACACACGTGTCGACGCCATCGATCCCGAGGCAAGATTTCTTCAAGCCGGAAAGGAACGTATCGACTTTGACCATCTTGTGTTGGCCACAGGTTCTTCTGCGCGCCGGCTTCCTGAAGCGATCACAAACGGCCTCGAGCAGATCTTCCATCTCCGGGATGTCGAGGATGCAAATGCACTGCACGCTCATCTCCAGCCGGGGACGTCGCTCGTCATTGTCGGTGGTGGTTACATCGGCATGGAACTGGCTGCAACGGCCAGGGTCAAAGGTCTTGAAGTCACGGTCATCGAACGGGACGACCGTATCCTGAAACGTGTCGCTTCAATGCCTCTTTCAAACGAGATCGGACGATGGCACCGGGATAACGGTGTTCGCATTATCGAGTGCGCCGGTGTCGCAAAATTATCGGGAAGGAAAGCTGTCCAAAATGTGACCCTGCAGGACGGCACGAAAATCCGTGCAGACATCGTTGTCGTCGGAGTGGGTGTTTCACCGCGGACCGGCCTGGCGGAAGCAGCCGGCCTTGAATTGCATAACGGCATTTCAGTCAATGCTCTGGGACTGACGAGTCGTCCGGGCATCTGGGCAGCGGGTGATTGCGCATCCTTCGAATTCGAAGGACGGGTGCTGCGACTGGAGAACGTGCAGAACGCAATCGAACAGGCCGAAACGGTCGCCGAAAACATTCTCGGTGCGAACAAGAACTACCGTCCGCTACCAACCTTCTGGTCCGAACAGTTTGACCACCTTGTTCAGATTGCCGGTCTCTTTCACCCAAGCATGACCACTGTCAACCGGCAAACGCCCTCTGGAACGTCTTTCTGGCACTATCATGATGACAATCTGAAAGCGGTTGAAGTCTTGAATGACCCGAAAGCCTTCTCGATTGCCAGGCGCATGCTGGCAGACGGCAGGTCACCGGCGGCAGATGAAGTTGCATCACCGGATCTGAACCTGAAGACGCTATTGAAAACGTCGAAAAAAACAGAACCTGTGTGAAGGTCGTCAGTTGAGTGAGGATAGGTGGGCTTGCAGACCTCCGCTCCATTGACTGAGATCAAGAGAAACTTCAAGCAAAGAGGCTATTATTCGCACAATCAGGGTCCCCGCAGGCCCGCTCGAATTTGACTGGATAGACGTCGATGGAACCTCTCGTTCAAGCCGGTTGCTGCGATCGCGACACGGAAAGAAGCCAAAAGCTCTCGAGTATTGAAACAACGGCAGAACGAGCTCTGCAGCTCTGCTCAAGAATTGTCGAAACCGAAGTCGTCGCGCTGCCGGATGCTGTTGGACGTGTGAGCGCGGGCGATACGGTTTCACTGTTCTCTCTACCGATACATGACCACTCGGCAGTCGATGGTTATGCCCTGGGTTCAAGCGGCAAGGGATCCTTCAGGATCGTCGGGCGGCTCACTGCGGGCGAAACACCGAAAGATGCGCTCAACAAAAGCGAAGCCATTCGGATCATGACCGGAGCTCCGGTGCCGGAAGGCACGGAATGTGTGGTCATGCAGGAGCATGCAAGCGTTGAGAGTGGCTATGTCAGCCCCACTTTCGAAGTTCCCGTGGGCGACAATGTCCGGCGAACCGGTGAGGATGTCCGGGCTTTCGACACATTGGTTCGCGCCGGGACCCGGCTTGATGCGCGCCATACGGCTCTTTTGACCGCAAGCGGCCTTCAAAATGCGGGCGTAGTGCGTAAAGTCCGGGTCGCGGTCCTCTCGACAGGCAATGAACTACGCGACACCGGCGTCGGCATGGGACCTGGCCACATCTTCGACACCAACCGGCCAATGCTGCGTGCGCTCCTTTCTTCGAACCGCACCGAGATTACCGATCTCGGTATCGAGCGCGACAATCTTGAGGCAATCACGGCAACACTGAAAAACGCTGCCAGAACCCATGACCTCATCATCACGTCGGGCGGGGTCTCGGTTGGTGAGGAAGATCATCTGAAACCGGCTGTCGTTGCCGCAGGTGGCAGTATTGAAAGCTGGCGCATGGCGATCAAACCCGGCAAACCGGTCGCTCTCGGCAAAATAGGCAATGCGGTTTACCTCGGTCTGCCCGGCAACCCACTGGCCTGTTTCGTCGATTTCCTGCTGCTCGGTCGCCCGATTATCGACGGTCTTTCCGGTGCAACACGCCGTGACCCGCTGGTACAGAATGCCAAGGCTGCGTTTGAATGGACACGTCGCCCCGGACGCCGGGAGTTTTTCCCCTGCAACATCGTCGGTACATCCGAAGAAGGCTTACCACTGCTTGAGAAAACCGGCAGAGCCGGATCGGCGCGACTGTTGCCGCTGATCGAGGCCGACGGCCTCGGTGTTGTCGATGCCGACTGCACAGATGTGCAACCTGGCAGCCATCTGCAATTCTACCCGTTCCGCGCGGATATGGGTCTCTGATCCCGATACATATGGCTCAAGAAGGGTTCTATTGAACCCTTATTTGCGTGGGCGGTGAGATTTCAAAACCGCCGGATCGGTATCCAGGAACCCGGCTTCGATCAATTCCAGGCAATAGGGAACCGCCGGAAAGACCGCTTTCAGACAGACATCGATGCTTGCCGGAGATCCCGGCAGGTTCAAAATGAATGTTTTGCCGCGAACACCGGCTTCCTGGCGAGACAGGATTGCGGTCGGGACATAGTCCAAACTGGTCCGCCGCATCAGTTCGCCGAAACCCGGCAGCGGTTTGGTGACGACTTGCTGCATGGCCTCCGGCGTCAGGTCCCTTGGGGCAGGTCCCGTTCCACCTGTGGTCAGGATCATGTCGACCTCGCGTTGATCGCAAAGCTCGAGGAGTTCATCGCGCACCACTTCAACACCGTCCGAAACGATCCGTCGTTCGATCTCCATCGGCGTTGACACAGTCTTGCGCAACCAGTCCTCAATCGCAGGGCCGCTCAGATCCTCGTATTCTCCCCGGCTGGCCCGGTCGGAAATCGTCAAAATGGTGATGCGCATCCGGGCTAGCCTCCAAGCGTCGACATGGAACGGGTGATGCCGCTCACGTCGCTCTCGCCAATATGAAATTCGTGCCCGCGCGGCTTTTCAAAAACCTTCGCGCGGATCAACTGCGCAACCGTTTCGTTGCCATCCGACTGACGCAGAGCGTCCCGCAGGTCCAGACCACCTTCCTGTCCCATGCAGGTGTAAAGTTGCCCAGTGCAGCTGAGACGGATCCGATTGCAATCGGAACAGAAATCGCAGGACATTGGTGTGATAAACCCGAGTTTCCCACCGGTCTCGCGCAACCGGACATATTTTGCCGGACCACCCGTGGTTTCACTTAGCGGCTCAAGCGTCCACCGCTCTTCCAGCCTTTGACGCAGCTCTCCAAGTGACAGAAAACTCAGGCTGCGGCAGGACGCAGCACCGCCAAGCGGCATTTCCTCAATCAACGTCAAATCCATGTTTCGCTCATGCGCAAAACGGATCAGATCGTTAAGTTCTTCCTCAAAGGGCCCCTTTTGCGCAACGGCATTCAGCTTGACGCGAAGCCCGGCCTCTTGCGCAGCCTCCAGACCGGCGAATACACGGTCGATCCTTCCCCAGCGCGTGATCGTCCGATAGCGGTCTGCATCCAGCGTATCGAGAGACACATTGACCCGTTTCACACCGCAGGCAGCCAGGTCCCTGGCATATCGGGAAAGCAATGACCCGTTTGTCGTCAGTGTCAGTTCGTCAAGTTCACCGCTGTCCACATGACGTGACAGGTTCTCAAACAGGCTCAAGACGTTTTTGCGCACAAGCGGTTCACCACCGGTCAACCGGATCTTGCGGATACCGTGAGCGATGAAGACGGTCGACAACCGGTACAACTCCTCCAGGGACAGAACATCCTTGCGTGGCAGAAAGGTCATGTTTTCCGCCATGCAATAGGTGCATCTGAGATCGCATCTATCTGTCACGGACAGGCGCAGATAGCTTGCCGTACGTCCGAACTGATCCTTGAGGGCACTACAGGAATGAAATGCGTCAACCATGAGAGAACTTCAGCTTTGTCATTGTTCGAAGCAGCCTGCTTCCACTATTCGACCGCCCGCGGTAAATTGCCGATCGGGGTTACGTCAACTCTTGAATTCTTTGTCCAGTCTGGACACAAGAAGATCCAGTTTTTCACCCGCGCGCCCAGGAAGGGACTTTGCCCAGCTGGATGGCGGGTTTTGCCAGGTGTCCGGTTCGCCGACGGCAATCAGCATGACCATTCCGTAGCGCCCGTGAACCTTGCAGGTCAGAACGTAGAGCCCGGGAACATCCATCGTACGGGTCTCGGAAGCGGTGTTGGCAATGGATATTTTATCCACGCCCTCCGGAATCAGGCCCTTCGCACTTACAACCGTGTGCTGGCCGCGTGAGTTATTGAAAGTGACGCGCCCGCCGACCGGCAGACGAACGAAATCCGGTTCGAACCGGAACATGTCCAGCACGCGCTCGGCTGTCGGATCACTGACCTGGTCGATTTCTTCGCCTGACACCTCGGATTGCGCGAGCGCGGCGCCCCCAATCAGCAACATTGCCAAAAGCGCCGCAGGCAACATGCGCATTGTCGAAACTGCAGATTTGATCACAGCGCAGCCTGTTCAGTATCGGTTTGTGTCTGGTGTTTTGTCAGTTGCGGCAGCAGCCAGGACAGAAGTTGCTCCGGATCAGCCGGAAGGTCAGCAGCCAGGTCTGCGCTGAAGGTTTCCCATTCGCCGACGTAGCGTTCCTTAACCGCCGTCAGGACCGGAATACCCAGCTCCACAGCGCGTTCAATCACCGGCCTGAAACCTCGGCCTTCCGATTCCCCCCTGCCGAAACGGTTCAAGATCAGAATATCGGGCCGGCTGTCTAGCTGACGTCTCAAGTTCTCCGCGGCATTCGCCAACGCGCCCGGATCCAACCGGCATCCGGTCGAACCGGATCCAAGTGGTTGTGTGATACGCGTGTTTGCACCGCTCGAAAGGTCCTCCAGGTGGGAAATCGGACAACAGCTGCCACGATCCGGCAACTGGCGTTGCAAGCAACCGGCCATACGAACACCACGAGACCGCAACCCCTTAACAAATGCATCAAGCGCCGGTTCGACTTCGGCGCTCTGCCCATATCTGATTGCAGCAAGAAGCTTGGGTTCCGTCATGTGAGTTTTCCTTCAAAGGCCTCGCCTGCGCGGGCGACCTCCATTTGCGATCTGCCGCAAGCGATGTACGTCCTCGATGGTGACCAGGTCGGCTTCCGGTAGGTTGATGACGCCTTCATTTGTCAGCGTTGTGAAACCGCGGCTGACCGTTTCCGGCTGAAGTCCCAGATAATCGGCAACATCTCGCCGCCCGAAAGGAATCGACACCGTGTTGAACTGGGTGCTCCTGCGTGGAAGCGTGCGGTGTTTGAGTTCAAAGATGAACGCGGCGATACGTTCGATCGGGGTCTTTTTCGCCAGGTCGTTACTGTGGTCCAGAAGCTGAAACAGAAAGCTGTTCATCTGATCCATGAAGTGCTCGCGCGTGACATTCGACAGTTTCAGCAACCGATCGAATACCGGCTGCTCCATCACCTGAACTGCGCTTGGTGAAAGAGCCGTGATCGCCCCGTTAAGCCTGTGACTCAGCGAACCAAGGTTTATGTAGTCACCTGGTAAAAACAGCCCGGTAATCGTCCGTCTGCCATCGCTGAGATGCGCCACAATTCCAACCACACCGGTCATAACTCCTATAACCGGGGAATTGGGAAGCGTGTCAGGTTCGATTTCATCCCCGGCAGCCAGAGTGAAACGATGCGTCCCCTTGGGAAGCGCTGCACCAAAGGTTGAACGCATCTCGCTGCAGATGCAGGCCTGCGCATGGAAACCACAACGATGCTCCAGTCCGCACGCGCTTTCTACGGTGCGGCCAACCTGGCCATAGTCATAAACTTCCATGCCGATAGGAGATTGCATCTTGTGCCCCACTCAAATTCGACCGGAGTATATGAGCGCATCAGGTTCGCTTGTTTGACTTTGCTCAATGAATACAAATAACTGAAACTTTTCTATTTTCGAATTTTCGAAATTATCGGCTCGACTTCTAAAACATACGTAGGAATACCCAAAAACCGCACGAGCTGATTGCAATCAATGCCGCGACTCGTGAATGGCGAATACTGCCTGCCAGTAGGGGAGTCGCAGCACGAGCCGGTTTCGGTCTGACTGTTTGTTAATGCTCCCCTCCACAACGGAGGGTCATATGCGCCTAACTGCAAGTATTGCAGCTCTGCTTCTATCCACCACAGCCGCCTGGTCCGCTGACCAGGGTCCGGTAACGCCGCTGGAAGTGAATCCAGAGTTGGCTGAACTGGGCAAGCGCCTGTTCTACGATGCGCGCCTGTCGGGAGACACAAATCTTTCCTGCGCGTCCTGCCACATGCCTGAGCTCGCCTTTACTGATGGCGAGGCGCTTTCCACTGCCTATAGTGGTTCGGAAGGTTTCCGCAACACGCCCACACTGGCCAATGTGGGTCAACGGGCAAATTGGATGCATGATGGCCGCCTCGGTACAAACCTGAACGACGTCTCCCGTGAAATGATCACGGAAGACTACCTCATGAACATGGACATGCGGATGATGCAGGAGCGTCTGAAGCAGGATCCGGTCTATGTTGAAATGTTCGCGGCAGCCGGCAAAGGGGAGCCATCGAATGGCGGTGCACGTTCGGCGCTTCAGGAATTCCTGAAATCCATCACCTCCTCGGGTGCTCCGTTCGACACAGGTGAAATGAGCGAAGCCGCCAAGCGGGGTTACGTCAACTTCAAGGGCAAGGCCGGTTGCACAAGCTGCCACTCCGGTGACCGCTTCACTGACGACATGCCCTACAATATCGGCGTCCCGAACAATCCGGACATCTGGTCAGACCCGCTGCGTCACCAGACTTATGTCGCCTATGCGAAATTCATGGGCGTTGAAAACTACATGAATGTACGTGAGGACCTGGGGGCCTACATTCGGGACCACTCGGAAAGCTCCAAGCGGACCTTTGCCACGCCGACACTCAGAGAACTGACCTACACCGCGCCTTACATGCATAACGGCATGCTGGCGACGCTGGAAGATGTGGTTGAATTCTACAACCAGGGTGGCGGCGACGATCCGAACAAGGATCCCCGTCTGGAACCTCTTGGGCTGACCCGCGGCGAAAAAGCCGACCTGGTCGAGTTTTTGAAGGCGCTGTCCGGCACCAGCTACAACCAACCTGCCTATGTCTGGGAACAGGATGACTATGAATATCAGGTCGTTCCCGACTGGAAAAACGCGACAAACTGAGGAGACAGGATCATGTCAAAAGCCATGAAGAAAACCGTCTCCGCATTGGCTCTTGCAGGTGCATCCGTGCTTGCGATCGCCACCGGAGCGATTGCTTCTGACCGACCGGAGGAACTCGCACCACTCGGCGATCCGCCCATACCGGCGGACAATCCGCAAACACCGGAAAAGATCGAGCTCGGCAAGTTGCTGTTCTTCGACCCGCGCCTGTCCGGTAATGGTGCCATGCCATGCTCGGCCTGCCATCTTCCGGATGCCGGTTGGGATTTCCCGGACAAGATTTCACTCGGGTATCCCGGAACGGTTCACTGGCGAAATTCACAAACCATTGTGAACTCCGCCTATTACGGCAACCTGTTCTGGGCTGGCTCTTCCAAGTCTCTCGAAGCGCAGGCCAGGTCTGCCGCCAAAGGCGCTGTTGCCGGAAACGGCGAAGACGACATGCTGGAAGCGCGTCTTGCCTTCGTTCCGGAATACCGCGAACGTTTTAAGGACGTCTTCGGAACGGAATATCCCCGTCTCGGCCATGCCTGGATGGCGATCGCCGCATTCGAACGCACGCTGGTTCAGACCGACACGCCATTCGACAATTACATGCGCGGTGATGATGCGGCGTTTGACGACGCCCAGAAACGAGGCCTGAACCTGTTCACCGGCAAGGCAGGCTGTTCCCAGTGTCACAATGGCGCGCTGTTGAGCAACGAGAAATACTACAATCTCGGCGTTCCGGCATATGACGGCTGGGAAGATGATGATTTGGCGCAGATCACCTTCCGGTACGAACTTTATGCAAAGGGTTCCACGGAAGAAATGTACCGGTCCTACAAGGACGATCCGGGTGTCTATTTCCGGGCAAAGGACAAACAGCACCTTGGCAAGTTCCGTGTTCCGTCCCTGCGCTACACCAAATACACGGCGCCATACATGCACAACGGCATGATCGAAACGCTGGAAGACGTCATCGAGTTCTACAACCAGGGTGGCGGTGAAAACCAGTTCGCTGAAACCAAGAGCGAGCTCATCAAACCTCTCGGGCTGAATGACGGCGAGAAAGCCGATCTGCTGGCCTTCCTGGAAAGCCTCTCCGGTGAACGCATCGTGATGGAGGAGCCTGAGCTTCCGGAATACGACATCCTTCCAGCGGCTTCGAACTAAGGAGACGGATTATGACGAAACATCAAAAACCGATCGATCCGGCCCTGATCGAAGCCATCAACGGCCCGAAGGAAGTTGCCACAACCGGCAAGCGTTGCCTGATGAACCGCCGTCAGTTTCTGCTGACCTCGGGCATCACCACCTTTACGGTTATGGTCGCGCTGAAGGCTGGACCGTCTTCGGCAAAAATTCCGGCGGTCGTATCGACCTATGAGCGCAAGCATATCGGCAAACTGTCCGAACTGAAGGAAGACGAACCACTCGACTTCACCTATCCCGACGACGGTGCCTATTCGGAATCCATGCTCGTGAAACTCGGCCGTGAGGCCGGTGGCGGCATTGGACCGGACAAGGACGTGGTTGCCTTCAACTACACCTGCACGCACCAGGGCGGCCCGCTTCAGGGCACCTACAAGTCCGAAGACAAGGTTCTCGGCCCGTGTCCGTTGCACCTGACCACATTCGACCTGACGCGTCACGGCATCTTCATCTCCGGCCAAGCCTACCAGAGCCTGCCACAGGTGCTTTTGGAGCTGGATGGTGACGACATCTACGCCGTCGGAATGTTCGGCCTGATCTATGGCCGCTACGACAATCTCAAGGGCTGAGGAGACCGATAATGTCCACACCCTACTATATCCCGGAGACGAACATTCCTCTGCCGCCGGTGGATGCGGATGTAATCTCGACGGCTTGCGATTACTGCATTGTAGCTTGCGGGTACAAGATCTATCGCTGGCCGGTCAAGGGCGGCAAAGTCGGAGGCGAAAGGGCCGAGGAAAATGCATTCGGCGTCGACTTTCCCGTCGACCCCCTCGGACCCTGGGTTGCTCCGAACCAGTACAACGTTGTCCTGCACAATGGTGAACCGCATCACGTCATCATCATTCCGGACAAGGACGCCGAATTCGTCAACCCAAACGGCAACTCCTCCATCCGTGGCGGTGCGATTGCGCAAAAGGTCTACAACCCGCAGACCCCGACCCGTGATCGCCTGAAATCTCCGATGGTTCGCATGTTCGGCGTCCTTATGCCGGTCACATGGGACTTCGCCATGGAGATTGCCGCGGAAGTCGGCAAGCATGTGATCAGGAAACACGGCGAAAACGCCTACTGCGTCAAGACCTTCTCGTATGGCTATATGGAAAACACCTACGCCATCACGAAATACGCCTTGAACAGCGTCAATACGGCCAATTTCACGTTCCACGACACTCCGTCCGATGTGACCTCAACGCCGGGTTTCCGCGATGCTGGCTTCGACAATTTCGGTCCGTCCTACGAAGACTGGAGAGACGCCGAAACGCTACTCGTCTGCGGCACCGACCCTTATGAAACCAAGACCATCCTCTTCACCGACTGGATGATGCCAGGCATCCAGAACGGTCAGAAGGCGATTTTCATGGTCCCTCGCAAGACCGGCGGTATCGCCTATGCGGAAAAGAACGGTGGCATGTGGCTGGACATTCAGCCGGGCACCGACCTTCTGGTCGTCAATGCCATTGCCCGCGTGATCGTGGAAAACGGCTGGGAAGACAGCGACTGGATCCAGAAATGGGTCAACAACAAGTGGGAAAGCTCCTCCGGTTTCGGCCAGGGCACAAGGAACACCCCCTGGCAGTGGCGCACAACCTGGGGCAAATTCCAGACCGCCGGTTTCGATGATTGGAAGACGTGGCTGCTGTCCCAGGACGAGTTCGCTCCCGAGAAAGCTGCGGAAATCGCCCAGATTGATGTCGAAAAGATCTACACTGCCGCCGAATGGATGGCGAAACCGAAGGAAGACGGTTCCCGTCCGAAAACTTCGGTCATGATCGAAAAAGGCTTCTACTGGTCCAACAACACCGGCAACACGCAGGCCATCTCCGCTCTCGGCATCATTGTCGGGGCCGGTGGCCGCCCGGGTCAGGTCATCGGTCGTGCAGGTGGTCACCAGCGCGGAGGTCTGCGCGGCGGCAAATACCCGCGAAACAAGTCACCTGAGAAACTGCCGGGCCGTCGTCGCCGTGCAATGGATACGGACCGATATCTGATGTCGGGCCACACCCGCTTCGCCCATGTGATCGGCAACACCTGGATCCAGTCCATGTGCGGCTCCCAGTCTCTTGCCGCAAAATTCGACGAGTTGACGGTACAGAACCCGCACCAGATCCGTTCCTTCGACAAGCCGGAAATCATCGACGCATTGAAGCGGCGTGTGGACAGCGGTGGCATGGTCGTTGTCAATCAGGACATCTACCTGGTTGACCCGATCGGTGCACGTTACGCCGATATTGTCTTTCCAGCCGCCGGCTGGGGTGAGGACACGTTCACCCGTGCAAACGGAGAGCGCCGCATTCGACTCTATCCGAAATTCTATGATGCTCCGGGGGAAGCCAAACCGGACTGGTGGATCATCGCCAGACTGGCAACGGCCATGGGCTACAAGGGCTTTGACTGGAAGAATTCCAACGAAGTTCTGGAAGAAGGCTCCCGCTTCTCGCGCGGCAGCCGCAAGGACTTCCACATGGTCAAGGTCGTCGCCCAGCGCGAAGGCAAGACACTGCATGAGAAGTTGGCCGAGTTCGGCACCAACGGTATCCAGGGCCCGGTCCTGTTGCAGGATGATGGCACGCTGGTCGGCACCAAACGGCTGCACGACACGGAACGCAAGCTTCCGGTCGACGGTCCATCCGGTGCAAACCGCCTCGGCAAGAAGCTGACACACTTCAACTCGCAGACCGGCAAGTGCAACATCCAGAAGTCACCATGGAGCCTTTTCTCCGACTACTGGGCATGGCTGAAGCCTAAGGACGACGAGTTGTGGGTCACATCCGGTCGCATCAACGAACGCTGGCAGTCCGGTTATGACGACCGCCGCCGACCGTATATTGTCCAGCGCTGGCCGGAAAACTGGGTGGAGATCCATCCCGATGATGCGGCTGCCCGCGGCATCGAAAACGGTGACTATGTCATGATGTATTCGGATCGTATTCCAGTACAAAAAGACACCATTCTCGGGGTTGAAGGTGATGATTTCACTTTCACCAAGCTGATGGAACACGGTCACATCGAACTGACTGAAGCCGCAATCACCGCGGTTGCCATCGTGACACCGGCTGTGAA
>NZ_JAILWL010000509.1 GCF_025698965.1 Roseibium sp. | reverse complement strand
GAATAGGGCTAATGCTGTACCCAAGGGCCATCTGAAAATGTCTGAATAACGATTTCTAGCCGCAGCCGAAGCTGAATAAGTAAACATGCGCGACGCCCTCAATTAATATGGGCCAATTCCACGCTGAACCTTAGCGTTGAAACTTCAAAAGCCAAAGCCATTGATTGTGGCACCTGGCAAGTCCGCCCAGTGCTGCGTCTTCAGGAACGATTTGTAACTTGTTAGTTCGACCCGGTGGCAGCACCAGCCGCCAACCAGGTCCTTGTTCATTTCACCGGATCCGCAAACCCGGATCAGCGTTATCTATCAGGCAGGAGCCTTGATCTTGCGGAGATATGGTAGGACCGCGTCGAACTCTCCGAACTTGGCCTTGGCGTCTTCATCATTCACACTCGGCGGAATGATCACATCCTGACCGACTTCCCAGTTGGCCGGTGTTGCAACACCCTTGGACGACATCTGCAACGCATCAAGCGCGCGCAGAACTTCAGCAAAATTTCGCCCGACAGTCATCGGATAGGTCATGGACAGCTTCAGCTGCTTGTCCGGACCGATGATGAAAACGGAGCGAACCGTCGCACTGTCCGCTGGAGTGCGCCCGTCCGGCAGATAAGCCTCGGCCGGTAACATGTCGAATGCCTTGGAAACAGCGAGACCGTCATCGGCAATGATCGGGAAGTCGGGCTTGGCACCAGCAACTTTCTCGATGTCAAATTTCCATTTTCTGTGATCTTCTGCGTTGTCGACGGACACGCCGATCACCTTGGTGCCGCGTTTTTTCCATTCTTCACTCAACTGACCTACGACACCGAATTCGGTGGTGCAGACAGGTGTGAAGTCCTTTGGGTGACTGAACAGAATTGCCCAGCTGTCGCCGATCCATTCATGAAAGTTGATGGGTCCCTGGTCGGTTTCAGCCGAAAAATTCGGGACAGTGTCATTGATGCGAAGAGACATTTGATTGCATCCTTTTAATGTACTGCGAGAACGGACTGCCGGTTCTCTGAATGCGTCCTATTGGTACGCTCTTTCATTCGGAACGACAATGTTTGGTGCCCGCTCAACGTGGGCTTGTACCGGCGCAAGTCAAGTCTTCAAAGTCGATTTGGCGTTCGATTTCGGGTTTAAAACCAGTACTGCTCGTCAAGCGCCCCAGGTGTCGCTGAGCCTGTATCCGCCAGGCCAGGGATCGCCAGGGTCCAGCATGTGCTGATGAATACCCGTGACCCAGGCCCGCCCGCTGATCTCGGGGACAATTCCCGTCTTGTTGCCAACAGCCTGTTCGGACAGGATCTTGCCGGTAAATGTCGAGTTGATGATGGATTTCGCCTCAAATTCCTGTCCAACGGACAACTGACCACGAACTGCCATCAAGGCCATGCGGGCCGACACGGCAGTCCCGGTCGGCGATCGGTCAACTTTACCCGGCTGGATAGCAACGGCGGAGCGGCCAGACAGACCTCGATCCGTTTCGCTCAAGGGACCACAAAAGGCACAGAAGGAAATATGATCCCAATCCGGATTTTCCGGATGGGTAAAGCCAAGCTGTTCGTTTGCGGCATTTGTGATGCGAACACCCAATCTTGCGATGTCCTTGGCCTCGCTTTCCTCGATTGCGAACCCCAGCGCACGGGCATCCACAACAACAAAGCTGTCGCCGCCATAGGCGGTGTCTACCGTCAACGTTCCCAGTCCTTCGACTTCCAGCGACGCATCCAGCCTGTCAGCGAAACTCGTGACATTTTGAACGTAGATCCGTTCCGCCTTGCCGTTCCGGCAATCGGCTTTCACACGGACCAACCCGCCCGGCGCTTCCAATACCATCTCGGTAACCGGCTCCCGCATAGGAATGATGCCGCCATCCAGAAGTACCGTCGACACGCAGATGGAATTGGAACCGGACATCGGCGGTGTGTCTTCCGGTTCCATGATGATGAACGCGGCATCCGCCTCCGGATGCTTTGGCGGCACCAGCAGGTTGACATGCCGGAAGACGCCACCGCGTGGTTCATTCAGCACGAAGTTCCGAAGAGTTTCGTCCCTGGCAATGAAACTGCGCTGTTCCCACAGGCTGTCACCGGGAGGCGGAGCAACACCGCCGACGATGACGTCCCCGACCTCGCCTTCAGCATGACAGGAAATGACATGAAGGGTCTTGGTGCTGCGCATCTTGATCCTCTCAGGAATAGCGGGCGACGGGTTCACCCAAGGCCTCGAAAATCGGCGTGATGCCGAGCCCCGGGCGATCGGATGTCGTCATGCGTCCATTGACACGTTTCGGTGCGCCTTCGGCAATATCAACCGTGCCATAGCTGTTGAAGTCGGTCGCGGAGAAAGTGAATTCCGCCGGGGTCGAGCGTGCAAGATGGGCAATCGCGGCAGTGGTGATATCGCCGCCCCAGGTATCCTCGATGGTCATCGGAATGCCGTGCGCAACACACAGGTCGCGCATGAGCTTTGCCTTGGTCAGACCGCCAACCTTGGAAATCTTCAGATTGATACAATCCATCGCGTCTTCGGCAATACCGCGCACCAGCATATTCGGTCCGTCGATGACCTCATCCAGAATAAAGGGCAGCCCGGTGCGACGCCGAATCGAGACGCTTTCCTCGTAAGTCAGGCATGGCTGTTCGACATAAACATCAAGGGACGCGATCGCGCCAACGACACGGGCCGCTTCATGCCGGGTCCAGCCGGTATTGGCATCAGCAACCAGAAGATCGGACGGTTTCAGGACCGAGCGGGTCGCGTGAATTCGGTCAATATCATCATTGGCATCGCCACCGACCTTCAGCTGGAACTTGGTGTACCCCTCCGCCGCATAACCTTCGATCTTCCGGGCCATGACATCGGGGGACTCCTGGCTGATCGCCCGATAGAGCACGACGTCATCCTGGGCAGCGCCACCCAACAGCGTGTAGACCGGTTGCCCTGTCGCCTTGCCCAATAGGTCCCAACAGGCGATGTCGATGGGTGCCTTGGCATAGGGATGTCCGCGCAGGGCCGCATCCATCACCCGATTGACTTCGCCGATGTTCAGCGGATCCTGACCGATGAGGTGAGGCGCCAGTTCTTCGAGACCTGCCCGTACGCCAAGAGCAAAACTCGGCAGATAAGCCGATCCAAGCGGGCAGCATTCAGCGTAGCCCTTCAGTCCCTCGTCGGTGACAATCTCGACAACAGTACTGTCGAAAACTTCGATGAAATTGCCGTTGGACCAGCTGTAGCGGCCTTCCTTTAGCGGCAGTCCCACCTGAAACACGTTGATGGCCAAGATTTTCATTGGTGTCTCCTCAGAAACGGTGCGCGGAAAAAGCGCTCATATCGATAGGTAGGGAGGCGTCATTTACGAGTGCCGCGACCAGTTCGGCGGTTCCTGCCGATTGGGTAAGCCCCAAGTGTCCGTGTCCGAACGCGTAAATAACGCGGCTGTCATTGGGTGAGCGAGCAATCACCGGCAGGCTGTCGGGGATCGATGGCCGGAAGCCCATCCAACGTGTCCCGCCTCGGGTCTCGAGATCCGGCAGAAACGACTTGGCCTTGGTCAGAAGGATGTCCGCACGCTTGTAGTTCGGAGGCAGTTTGAGCCCGCCAAGTTCCACGGCTCCACCAACGCGGATGCCGTTGTTGATACGGGTGACGACAAAGCCGTGCCCACCAAAGGTCAAGTGGGTTTTGAGCTCAAAGGCGCCATCGGGCAATGTGGTGTTGTAGCCACGCTCCGTTTCAAGCGGGATCCGGTCACCTATCGTGCGCGCCAGATGGTGCGACCAGGCACCCGTGCAGACTATAACCTGCCGCGCAACCAGGGCACCTTCCGGTGTTTGAAGCTGAACTTCTCCTTCGACGGGCTTTAAAGCCGTAACTTCGGCCTGTGAAAACCGGCCACCGCGTTTTGAAAAAGTCGCCGAAAGAAAGGCGAGCCATTGCGCGGGATCGCAGGTGTTTATCCAGTCCGGGGTGAAGCCGGCATGGGTAAAGCGCGGATGCAGGCCGGGCTGGATTTCTGCAATCGCATCGCTCCCGGTCAAAAGTACGAAGCGGATACCATGCTCTTTTCGAAGAGCCCAGGAATGCCGGCTGGCACGAAACTCGGCCTCACCTTCAAAGAGCTGCAACTGGCCTTCCCGGCGAAACAGGTGCTCTGCGTCCGTATCGCCGATCTGATTTTCCAGCGCGGCCTGCGACAATTTCATCAGATCTGCCTGTGCCGCCAGAGAGTGACGATACCGGTCCGGCCAACTAGCCCGCCAGAATCGCAGCATCCAGGGAGCAATTTTAAGAGCGTAGGCGGGGGGTACTGACAGTGGCCCCACCGGATCAAGAAGCCATTTCGGTGCCTTTCGCATGATGCCGGGCGTTGCCAAAGGCACAACATCGGTGAAGGCGAAGGCACCGGCATTCATCTCCGAAGCCCGCGCCTCGCCGTCTTGCCTGTCGACCACAAGCACCTCATGACCCTTCGCCTGCAAAGCAAGGGCTGTGCTGATGCCGATGATACCGGCACCAATCACAACGATGTCGTGGACGTT
>NZ_JAILWL010000508.1 GCF_025698965.1 Roseibium sp. | reverse complement strand
AGACCCGGAACAATGGAGCAGCTGGTTGCCCCGATCTTCCAGACGACTCTTGGCGACGAACTCTACGATCGTGTTGAGCTAGTCTACAATCCCGAGTTTTTGCGTGAAGGCACGGCGATCCAAGATTACTTCAATCCTCCAAAAATCGTCGTTGGAACCTATGACGGCCAGCCGTCAGAAAGAATGGAGCAGCTTCACAAGGGGATCGACGCGCCGGTCTTTCATGTCAAGTATCGCGAATCCGAAATCACGAAATTCGTCGATAACACCTGGCACGCGGCGAAGGTGGCTTTCGCCAACGAAATCGGACGTATTTGTCACCAGATGGATATCAGCGCGCAGCAGGTTCACGAGATTTTCAAATCCGATACCAAACTGAACCTGTCCGCCTATTACACAAGACCCGGAGGTCCGTTCGGGGGCTCCTGTCTGCCCAAGGATGTGCGCGCCCTTCAGCATATTTCAACGGATGTGGGGGCAAACACTCACCTGATCGACACGCTGATCCGGACAAACGAGGCACACAAGCTTTACCAGTTCCAGGAAGCCACGAAAGCTCTCGCACCCGGAGCGCGCATTCTCCTGGCGGGTGTGGCCTTCAAGGCAGATACGGATGATTTGCGGGAAAGCCCCAATCTGGATCTCGCCAGAAGAATTCTTGAGGCCGGGTATGAACTGGACATTTTCGATCCGAGCCTGATTGCAGACCGTCTTGTTGGTCAGAACCTTGGCTATGCCTATTCAAATCTGCCGACGCTGAACAAGCTTCTGATTTCGAAAGAAGAGGCGGAAAGCCGCTCTTACGATCTGGTTGTGGCAGCGAATGCGTCGATTGCCCAGCTCACGCTGAACGGTGCGAACATTATTAGCGTTGGAACCATGGCATGACTTCACTCAGTTTCCAATCGGCACCTGATGCCATCATCCAGGTCGACGCCGCAACGTTGGGTGCAGAGTTGCTCGAGACTGCACCGCTGAAAGGCAAGCGCATTCTTCTCGTCGTCGAAAATCTCCCTGTCCCATTTGACCGTCGGGTCTGGCATGAGGCCAGAACACTCCGAGCTGCAGGAGCAGAAGTTTCGGTCATTTGCCCCGTCGGCAAAGGACATGAAAAGAAATACGAGCTGCTGGAGGGGATACATGTGTATCGGCACACACTGCCGCATGAAGCTGACGGCGCTCTGGGGTATCTGGCCGAGTATGGTGCAGCTCTGTTTTGGGAAACCGTATTGACCTGGCGGATTTTCCTGACCCGTGGACTCGATGCCATACATGGCTGCAACCCTCCGGACTTGATCTTCCTGGTCGCGCTGCCGCTGAAGCTCTTCGGTGTGCGTTATTTGTTCGACCATCACGATATCAACCCCGAACTTTACGAAGCCAAGTTCAGCAAACGCGGTTTCTTCTGGAATCTGATGCGCCTCTTCGAGCGGATGACCTTTGCAAGTGCCCGGGTATCAATCGCAACGAACAACAGCTACAAGGCGATCGCGGTTGAGCGGGGCAAGATGGCCCCGGAAAACGTATTTGTGGTGCGTTCCGGTCCAGATCTGTCGCGGCTGCGCCGTTTGCCGCCGAACGACACCTGGAAGAATGGCCGGAAGTATCTGATCAGTTATGTCGGTGTCATGGGCGAGCAGGAAGGCATCGACCTGCTTTTGGATGCTGCCGATCATCTGGTCCGCAAACTCGGTCGTCAGGACATTCAGTTCTGTCTTGTCGGTGGCGGTTCGAGCCTTGAAGGTCTCAAGGCGCTTTCGGCATCCATGGGACTGGAGGACTACGTGACCTTCACCGGGCGGGCTCCCGATGATGTGCTTTTTGAGGTTCTGTCCAGTGCCGACATCTGTGTCAATCCTGACCGGGTCAACGAAATGAACGACAAATCCACCATGAACAAGATCATGGAATACATGGCATTCGAAAAGCCCATCGTTCAATTTGATGTCACGGAAGGGAAATTTTCGGCTCAGGACGCGTCCTTGTACGCCAAGCCCAACGATGCAGCGGACATGGCTGAAAAGATCGTGGAACTCCTGGGCGATCCTGAGCGGCGCGCCAGTATGGGAGCCCGGGGCCGGAAACGCGTGGAGACCGAGCTTTCCTGGTCTCACCAGATCGAACCATTGATCAGCGCCTACAGGAAACTTTTCGCCTGACCACATTCACCCCGTTTGGCGGTGGACGAGGACGCTCGGTACCGTCCACCGCCCGACATCCGGTTTTGTGGAATGTGTCCTAGTGACCGAGGGCGCCGGCATAAATTCCTGCAAGTTTTCCGTTATACGTTTTCAGGTCAAACGTCGCGACAAAGTCCCTGCGGGCTTGTGAGGCCAGTCGCCGCCGCAATTGCGCGTCCCCGACAACCCTTGCCAATGCGTCTGCCAGTTTCTCTTCGTCTCCGACGGGGACCAGCAACCCGTTTTCGCCATCGTGAATAACATCGCCGACCGCACCGACCGGAGTGACGACGGGGCACAGTTCATAGGCCATGCCTTCGAGCATCGAGAGCGGCAGGTTTTCCGCATAACTGGGAAGAACTATGATGTCCGCGGTGCTCAGAAGCTTGCGTACGTCCTGTGGGCCCACCCAGCCCGGAAACTCTATTCTTTCAATGACGCCACGTTCTTTTGCCAGGTTCGAATAAAAATCTACATCCCCGTCTCCTGCCAGAGTGGCCGTCCACTTCAATGATTCCATCTTTGCCGAAGAGAGTGCTTCAACAAGTTCCGGTGCTCCTTTTCTTTCGCCAAGCCGGCCCAGGAACAGAATGTGCGGCCCTGATGTCCTTTCCGGCTTTTCAGGAACCTCATCGGGTGCATAAACCGCATTTTGCAGGATCTCAACGCGGCTCTGATCGATGCCGATAACGTCAACGACATAGTCCCTCCAGACAGATCCGAGGACAATGACCTTCTGCGCCTTTTCGAATAACGAGCGAACGATGCTTTTGCCGAATGCCGGGAGGTCATCGTAAAAATCCCGGTACCGTGACCCGTGAAGGTGAATTACATAAGGCTGGCCGGTGAGCCTGCAAATGAGTGCGTAAAGAACCTTGCGCACGGTGCTGCCATGAGCAGCTACATTGATGTGGCAGATGTCATATCTTTTCCGGAGGCAAAGAAAGAAGAACGAGCAAAGCCTGAAGGGCATTTGCAGCAGGCTTTTCCACATCGGTCCATGGGTTGGAAACACATCGAAGGAAACACGCTCATCAGGTGCTTCCATCATATAGTCGACAACCCGTTTGATCCCCCCGGGGACATTGTCAAATAGTACAATTACGCGCATAAATACCTCAAAAATATAACAAATTTCACCATTGAGACAACTTCGGTCGAGTGGTCGTGTCCGAAAACAATTTTGGCGGAAAGTGTGATTTCACTCAAAGATTTCGAGATCTGCTTAGGACAAATTTACCCTGGTTTACCGGCTTAGTGTAGCAGTCTATTAAATACAAGATCGACAAGAATGATTGCAATCATTCTGACGGGGAATTGCAGAAAATGATCGTCCGGGTGTGGAGAGAAACACCTGGCGAATGAGACATTTTGCAATGTCTGTTTCCTGTTGCGGAAAAAGGCGATACGAACTATGCGATTGGATCAATATCTCGACTATTCGGCAGCTCGAACCCTGAAGGCTGCCCACCGGTTTTAACTTTTTCAATTCTTCGTTTTCAGAGGCAAATTTGATTAAAAAAACTCTACAGGACAAGTTGTTAAAGAAGTTCCTGGGACAGTCGGGGATTGCGTTTGGAATTCGTGTGGCCTGGGCTGTGGTCAGCTATGCCGGGGTTGTATTCCTCGCACGCTGGCTGGATCCCGCCGACTACGGTACCTACGCGTTCCTGATCAGTCTGATTACCTTTCTGGCCGTGGTGTGCAGCTTCGGATCCCCGACGGCCTTGATACGTTTTCTGGGGGAATACCGGGGTCAAAACAAATCGCAGCTCATCGGGAGCGTCATTCGGGTCGCAAGAAGATCTGTGGCAATTGCGACGGTGCTGGTGGCACTTTCCGGTGCGGTGTTTTTCTCTGTCTGGAGCATGGTGGACACCGGTTTGCAGCCGGTTGTCTTCATTATCGGCATGTGTCTTCTGCCGGCATTTGCAATGGCTGAAGTGCAGGGGGCCATCTCGCGTTCATTCGGCAGTGTCGTCGCGGCGCTCGGACCGAGGGACGTATTCTGGCGCCTGGCACTGATACCTCTCGGTTTTTTCGCAACCCGCTATTTCGTGAAGGACATGCAGCTTACCGTATTCATGTCCGGTGCGGTGCTCTGCCTTTGGTTGTTTGTGGCCTGCCAGTGGGTATATGTGCGCAAGCTGCTGCCACCGGCTGTGCCTCAAGCCTCAAGTCCAGACGAAATGTCGACCTGGAGACAGGTTGCCATCCCGATCTGGTTTGCCGCGATTGCCGTCGTTTCGTTTCGGACTGTGGACGTGCTCTTTCTCGGTGTTTTTGTGTCACAGGAGGATGTTGGCAAATACTTTGCAGCTTCAAGAACCGCGAGTCTTGTGAGTTTCGTTCTGATTTCC
>NZ_JAILWL010000507.1 GCF_025698965.1 Roseibium sp. | reverse complement strand
GTAGAACCTTCTCGCAAAACTCGCAAAAGAATATTTGCTCGTCGCCATTGGAGGCCTCCAAAGTTCCTTCAATATGAAAGAACTCCGCCTCAGCTCGCATAGATGTCGTCAAACGTGTTTCCGCACGGAAATCGTCCCGAGAAACTGAATTCGTCCAAACAATATCAACACAGGGCGAGCTAATATCGTCGGGATCTATCGACCATCTCTCATACGCCGAACTAAATCGCCGAAGATTGTGTTCCTCGATCTCGATACCACCATCTTCATAAATGGTTTCAAGCACCCATCGACCGTTGTCCTCGAAACGAAACTTGCGCTTGAGTCTATCCTTCAAGGGGCGAGCAAATTTGGTCTGGTCGACCTTTGCAGGTAATTCATCGACTTCCGTAACCTTACCATCAACGAACTCCGGTAGAAATAGCTGCCCTTCCTGCAGATGCAGACTGAATTCTTCTATCTCGGGCCAACAAAAAGGCCAATACGAGCCAGACAGGGCCAATCTGAGCTTGTGCCCCTCGGACAGCTGATAACCAATATGATCGAAGTTTAGTTCAATCGTGTAGACCTCGCCTGGCCTTAATGCGACAGGTGTTTCGAAGCTATTGCGAAACACCATGTTCAACATTGCGATGGAAATTAGCCGAGACGACCCGTCAGGGCCGACATCACAAAGACGGGCAACGACTTGACCCCAAGGCTTATTGGAAGCCAATTTCAGAATTGCCCTGGGTGCGCCTAGAAAAACCTTACTCTTTCGAAATTGGTCTGTCTCAAAAAGGAGCGAGAGGTTGTCATCAGGTGCCTGCTCCCCAGGGCGATCTAAACTACACAATTGCGTGCTGAAAAATTCTCCACTCGCAATTCCACACAGTGGCTCAGTGTGGATCCATTTGTCGACAACTCCCGCCTGTGTTGTCAGGCCTGCATTATCTAAATGATAGTCTATGTACTTGATTGTTTCGGTAGGCCAAGTCTGTGCAGCTACCCAATTTCCTGAAACAATTGAAGCGTCGGAGCTTTCTCTAGATCCATCTATTATGAAGGCTCGCAAAGCAGGAGCATGTTCGACCCCATTTTCCTTGCCTTTAAGCCATCGGTCCCACCAACGCAGTGCCTCCGCCGGAAAATTCAACCAGGGCCCATAGGACGAAATGTGCGGATAATTGTGGTCCCATGGTCCCAAGATAGCTTTTGAAGACTGTTTTGTCCCCTCCAATAGCTTGATCGGTAAATTGCGATACCCGTCATTCAAGCCAGCGAAACTCAGAATGGGTATTTCTATCTTGTCAAAATCTTCACAAACAGAGCCTCGCTTCCAATAAGCATCCCTGGTGCGGTGTCGCGCCCAAATGCCGGGAAGAAAAGAAGTATTTTTCAGCCTTTCCAGCCATATGTCTGCCCACTCGTCTCCAACAACGGCGGGGTCAGGAGGAAGTGAAATGACCGACATGGCCTTTGTCGCCCAGCCGATGTTTTTACTCAGCTCAATTCCTCCCTTGTAGTGAATATCATCGGAAAAACGGTCCACAACCGCGGACGCCGTGATCACAGCCTTCAGTGGACAAGGCCGCCGCGTGGTCATTTGCAGACCGTTTATGCCACCCCACGAAATTCCCATGATGCCCACAGCACCATCGCACCAAAACTGTTTTGCAACCCAGTTTATGATGTCCTCAATGTCTGCAAGTTCTCGCTCAGAATACTCATCATCGAACAAACCTTGAGAGTCACCTGTCCCGCGTAAGTCAACACGCAGACAAACATAGCCATTTTCAGCGAAATAGCCGTGCGTGGTTCCGTCCCTTGCTGCGGTTCCATCTCGTTTTCTATAGGGAAGCACTTCTAAAACCGCGGGCAACGGAAGTTCTTGCAAGTCTGCAGGCATCCAGACCCGTGCGGACAATTGCACTGCATCACGTAGTGGAATGCGCAGATCGTCAATGATCGTATAATTTGAATTATTCATGTGAATAATGGCCTTCGAGGCAAAAGTGAAATTGACTTAAGCTGCTGTCAATTAAGCAAAATTAGTCTTTTTTAAGCCTGTTTAAGCATCTAATGACTTCTCGGAAAATTCGCAAAAAACCGCAACTTCTCTCCCTTGGAGTGAAGTATAATTAATTATTACTTAAAGTAATAAACGATCTTCATCTCAAATTATCAGTAGCAAAAACTAAATTTCAAGTCAGTCAGCAGAGAATTTCTCGGGTTATGTATCTATATTTGCAGACAAGTGCAGATTTCGATAAAATCACCAATTGGCAAATTGGAAATACGTATCAGTATAGTTTCAAAATAGACAACCAACACCTCAGTTTTACGAAGAAATTTTTCTCCATTCGCAAGATCTGATACAAATATTCATAAAAATACGAGATCGTAATCTATGGACAAATTTGCACTATTGCCGCCTAATCACTCATAAAACCCGTTGTTCGGTTATTGATTTAACCGTTTCCACGATGGTGATTTTTTGTGGAATGCGGTTTACTTTTAACAATAGCTGGTGAACCCATGTTTTCCTTCAAGTCAGCGGTACGTAGTTTTATTAAGTTCAGGCAAGACCGCTCCGGAAATATTGCAATTATTGCTGCCATTTGTGCAGTGCCTATAATTTCGTTGGCATGTGGTAGCGTCGACGTAATCCGGATGACAACCTTTCACCTGCAACTCCAGTCAGCAGCTGATGCTGCAGCTCTCGCGGCAGCATCCCTATCCAATAAAAATGATCCAAATGAAACTGTTGAAGATTTTCTTACATCCAATTTACCTACAGGAACACCCTGGGAAACTTTGAAGTATCAGGTTGTCCTTAGAGAAAACAGACTGAGCGCAAAGGACGTCACAGTAATTGCTTCTGTACTGGTCGATACTCCGTTTCTGTCACTTGTTGGCCTCCCCAAAAACACTGTTAAAGTTAAATCCGTAGCTACACAATCGGCGAAAAACCTCGAAATTTCCATGGTCTTGGACATCTCAGAGTCAATGGACGAAAAGGGGAAAATTCAAAAACTGAGGTCCGCTGCGAAAGAATTTGTCAATGTAATCGTGGACAATCACGGAAAGGAATACACGTCATTTAACTTGGTACCTTTTGCCGGGAGCGTGAATCTCGGATCTACAATATACAACAGATATGCCAATAAAAATGGTGGCAACACCATAAGAGGCCCAAGTAAATCACAATACAATAAAAAATTGAAAGTTCCTTATCGGAATTTTCTCTTTGGGAACGGCCAAGCATGTATCGAATATAGGGATGCAGATATCGATCTTGAGGACATCCCTTCAAACAGTCGAGCCCAAGTACCTCATTTTTATCGATGGAGCCGCAGTAACAGCTGGTGCCCGCATCGTTCAGCTGCCGCAATTTTCAATTCTAACGACATAACTGGAATACGTAACCGCATTGACGGAATGCAGGTTGGAGACGGGACAGGGATGGACGTTGGTACTCTGTGGGGAGCAAAAGCACTTTCACCAAGCTTGAAGGGGCGTCTTGGTGGAAACTTTAGCGACCGCCCCGCTCCCTTCAATGATAGCGCTACGATCAAAATAGCAATAATCATGACGGATGGAGAGATTACCCCACAATGGCGGCCGCAAAAGCCAAGAACGGGTCGAAAAACCGATATTCGAAGCGGAGTAGGTGAAGGGGGACAGATTGTCGTAAGTTCAGGCGATAGATGGACTAGGTCAGGCGCCCGCGATAATGCCGTTGCTTACTTCAAGAGAATGTGTGAAAAATTAAAAGCAAACAATGTACAAGTCTATACTATAGGCTTTCAAGTTGACTGGCGCGGCGATGCCAATCATTTACTCTCCAACTGCGCAAGCAATCCTAGTAATTACTTTCGTATTGAAAATCTAAACCTTGAACGAGCCTTCGACGCAATTGCACAGTCCTTGAGCACGTTGAGGGTTTCAGGATGAGTATGCCGTGTCGCGCTTTTCGTCTCTTTCCGAAAGCTCATTCCGGTGCAACAGCGATTGAGTTTGCCATTGTCGCTCCCGTGTTTTTCTTGTTGCTCCTATCGTTGTTCGAGATCGGATTGCTGTTTGTCCGGATGGCCATGCTGGACTTTGCAGTTACGAGGGTTTCGAAATCCATTTACATAGGTTCCGTCTCAAGTGAAGTAGCTAAAGGCGAATATACGCAAGCAGATATCAAGGCAGACGTCTGTAAACTCATGGGAGCTCTTGTTCCGGAATGCAACAGGGAGATTACGGTTGAACTTAGAGAAATCTCATCCATAGCTCGACTTCCCAACACGAATGCAAAATGCAGAGATTCTCAAACAAACGTCAATCCGTCTGTAACGTTCAATCCTGGAGGATCGAGAAGTGTCGTTTTCATGCGAGTGTGTGTCACGGTTGATCTGCTAACTCCCGGATTGGGGTTCGGACTCGCATTGCCAAAAACAGACACAAATCGACATGAAGTAATTTCTGCTGCGGCATTTATGAACGAGCCATTCTGATATGCGCTCTTTGCTAAGAAATTGCAGAAGGTCATTGCTCGCCAGCACAAGCGGAGCGGCA
>NZ_JAILWL010000506.1 GCF_025698965.1 Roseibium sp. | reverse complement strand
AGCTATGACAATGGTCGTGTAAGGCACTTCCAGGAACTCGGCCATGATGAAGGCCGCGGCGCCCATGATCGGTGGCGTAATCTGCCCTCCGGCCGAGGCCGCGGCTTCAACACCGCCCGCAAAGTGGCCTGGATACCCCAGACGTTTCATGTTCGGGATCGTCAGTGCGCCGGTTGAAACAGTATTTGCAACCGAGGAACCGGAGATTGTTCCGAAAAAGGCGGAAGAGACCACCGACACTTTTGCCGGTCCACCGGTGTATCGGCCTGCAAGAATGGTTGCGTTGTCGATGAAGAGTTTTCCAAGCCCGGTGCGCTGCGCAATCACGCCGAACAGCACGAAATGAAAGACGATTGTCGAAACGACCCACAGCGTGACGCCGAAAATACCTTCCTGCGGAAAGTACATGGAGGATACGAAGGTCCGGAATTTGACGCCCGGGTGCTGAAGAATGCCCGGAAACATCGGCCCGAACAGAGCATAGGACATGAAAACGCAGATGATCAGCGGCAGAACCCAGCCGAGCGTCCGCCGGGCAATATCGAGTACGAGGACGATCAGGATGCAGCCGAAAACCATGTCGTAGGTGTTCGGATTGCCCATCCGGAATGTCTGTTCCTCAATGCCGAGTAACGGAATGCCGTGCCAGGCCAGTCCGAGATAGAGCGATGCGGCAACACCGAGCACCATGAGCAGGATGTCGATATAGGGCACGCCGCCAAGGCGTAGTGCTCCGGACTTGAGGTCAAAGGCAGTCTTGGTCTTGATGCTCGGGAAGAGGGCATAAATCAGAATGAAGAGACCCGACAGGTGCCAGCCCATGTGCCAGTAGTCGGGTGGCAATCCGAAGCCCGCGGTTATGTAGTGGTAGAAGGCATAGACCAGGGAGACGTATCTCAGAAGCTTGCCCACGAGCGGTGACACCTGACGCGTGGCGGCACCTTCGTCATATTTTTTCTCGATTTCCGCAAGTTCTTCTGCGGTCAATTCGCGTGCAGCATCCGCCGTCTCACCGGGCATGTTACCTCCCACCAGGTATTAGGTTGTCGCAAAAAGAGTGCGGGACGGCGGCTGTAACCGTCCCGCAAGTCGAGGGAGGGATCAGTTCAGAAGACCTGCGTCCTTGTAGAAACGTTCTGCACCCGGATGCAGCGGAACACCGAGATTGGCAACTCCGTCAAGCGCGGTTTCAGCAGTGATCTGCTTTCCCTTCGCATGCCCGTTATCGAGAAGCTTGCGCGTATTTTCGTTCCAAAGGGCTTCGGTGATGCCATAGACAAGATCGTCACTCAGGTCTGAAGACACGATCAGCAACGCCGAAACGGCCGGTGTGTTCACTTCGTAGTCGATGCCCTCATAAACCCCGGCCGGGATTTTCGATGGGATATAGGCAGGGATGACTTCATTGATCTTGGCCAGGTCTTCATCCGTGAAACTGTGAAGTTCCATGCCTTTGGTCGAGGAAAGCTGTACCATTGCGGAAACCGGCCAGCCAGCAGCGTAGAAGTAAGCGTCGATCTGGCCATCCGCGAGCCGTTCCGCCGATTGGCTGTTGTTCAGCTCCGCTTCATCCATGTTGTCGCGCGTGACACCCCATTCATTGAGCATCTGCAAGACGGCAACCTGCGTGCCGGAACCGGCTTGTGCGATGCCGACCCGCTTGTCTGCAAGATCGCCCAGATTTTCGATCGAAGCGCCTTTCGGCAGTACCAGGTGAAGGTCCTCCGGATAAAGATTGGCCACAATGCGAAGTTTCGGATGAGGCTTGCCTTCAAACTTTCCTTCGCCGAGATACATGGAGCGTGTCACGTCGGCCGCTGCGAGACCCGCCTCAAGTTCACCATTTTCAACAGCGGAATTGTTGAACACCGACGCTGTGGTGGACTGGGCAATGGCGATCAGTCCCGGAACGCCGCACTGGCCGCCTTCGTCGCAGGGTCGTGAGCCCGGAGGTGCAGAGATGCCGTTGGCAATCGTGCCTCCGATCGGGAAATAGGTGCCGCCCGCGCCCCCGGTGCCGATGCGGAAAAATGTCGGATCCTGAGCGTAGGCCGTTCCTGCGCTCAGCGTTGCTGCGACGAGCGCAGCGCTCACTTTGGTCATGAAAGTCATTGTGTGTTCCCTTTGGCAAGATGAGAGACTTTTGTCCCGGTTTTTGTTGCCTCTAGGATGATCGGTATTTTGATAAATACAAATTTGAAATTGCTTTAAAAACTAAAATTATATTTATATATCGCTTATGAATTTATCTCAGATCAAGGCATTTCGGGCGGTCATGGGCTCGTCCTCTCTGCTGGAGGCAGCCCAGAAACTTGGCCGAACGCAACCGGCAGTCAGCTCCGCGATCCGCTCTCTGGAGGAAGCGCTGGGGCTGAAACTTTTCCGTCGACGCGGCCGCCAACTCGTGCCGGTGCCCGAAGCCTATTATCTGCTTGAAGAAGTTTCGGAAATTCTCGACCGTATGTCGGCGGTGTCGGGGACGATGAAGGGGTTGGCAGCCGGGCAGCGCGGCAACCTGAACATTGCCGCCATGCCGGGTCCGTCCGCATTCCTGTTTCCGCGCTACATAAGCCGTGTCATAGGGAACAATCCCGACATTCAGGTGTCGTTGTCCTCGCGCACGTCTCCTCAGATCCGGGAACTGGCCGCGACGCAGGGTATCGATTTCGGTTTTGCGGATTTGTTGACGCGGAACGAGCAGACCCCGACTTTCCAGCAGGATGTGATCAGCGCGGACTGTTTCTGTGCCTTGCCGAGGGCGCATCCTCTGGCACAAAAATCTGAAATCGTATTCCGGGATCTCGACGGCATTCCGCTTGGATCGCTGCAAAGCTTCCACTTCCTGCATCAAAGGACCGTTCAGGCCATTCGTGCGGCAGGTGGCAATCCCAACATGGTACTCGACAGTCAGTACTTCCTGCCGATGATGCAGTTCATCAAGGCAGGCAGGTGTCTTTCGATTGTCGACCCGCTGACGATGGTGACGGAACTTGAGATGAATGTGGCTGGTGGCGATGTTGTCTTCAGACCGCTTGGACAGGAGTTTCGCTACGATTACGGTCTTTTTTGTCCACTTTATCGCCCTCTCTCGCGATTGGCTGAAACCATCAAGGATGGTTGGGTGGACGAAGTGATGGAACTGTTGACCGACGTCGACGCGCATCCGGTCCTAGAGTTGGATACCCGCGACCTGACAAAGAGAAACGTCGAGGAATAATGCAAAAAGGTGCTGTTCCAGCGGTAGTACGAATTTAAAAAACCTGATTGTGCTTCGGCGTTTCCGGGACTAGCTTGAAATGCGCTGGTCAGGGGATGGTGCCTTCTCCGCTGGCGCGATCCTTCCACCTGTCTTCCCTTATGAGGCGTTTCATGGCGCAGTTGCCGAATTCTCTTGAAGCCCGCGATACCGCGTTTCAACTTCACTCCTATTCCGATGCCCGCGTTCAGGAAGAAAACGGTGCCCTGATCATCGACAGGGGGGAGGGCATTTATGTCGAAGATGTCAACGGCAAGCGTTACATCGAGGGCATGGCCGGCCTTTGGAGCGTTGCGGTCGGTTTTGGCGAGAAGCGTCTGATCGATGCTGCCACCCGGCAGATGGAAAAGCTGCCCTACTATCACACCTTCACTTACAAGAGCCACGGCCCTTCGATCGAGCTTGCGGAAAAGCTGATTGAGATGTCGCCCGTACCGATGTCGAAAGCTTATTTCACCAATTCCGGATCCGAGGCAAACGACACGGCGATCAAACTGATCTGGTACCGGTCAAATGCGCTGGGCCAGCCGGAGCGCAAGAAGATCATATCGCGCATGCGCGGGTATCACGGCGTAACGGTGGCCTCCGCCAGCCTGACAGGCCTGCCAAACAATCACCGATCCTTCGATCTGCCGCTCCCGCAGATCCTGCACACCACCAGTCCGCACTATCGGACGATGAAATACGACGGTGAAAGCGAAACGGATTTCGCCAAACGGTGTGCGCAGGACCTGGAGGACCTGATCCTGGCCGAAGGTCCCGACACCATTGCTGCATTTTTCGCTGAACCGGTCATGGGTGCCGGTGGCGTCGTCGTGCCACCTGAAGGTTATTGGGAAGCGGTTCAGCCGATCCTGAAAAAATATGGCATTCTGTTTGTTGCCGATGAAGTCATCTGCGGGTTTGGCCGAACCGGCAACATGTTCGGCACGGAAACCTACAATCTGCAGCCGGACATGATGACGCTGTCGAAGGCGTTGTCGTCGTCTTACCAGCCGATTTCCGCGCTCCTGATCAATGATGAGGTTTATCAGCCGATTGCAGACGAAAGCCACAAGATCGGTGTTCTGGGGCACGGCTATACCGGCAGCGGTCATCCGGTTGCGGCAGCGGTTGCTCTGGAAAACCTGAAGATCATCGAAGAGCGGGATCTCGTTGCACACGTAAAATCAATTGCTCCGGCCTTCGAGAAACGCTTGGCAGGGCTAGACGAAAATCCGCTTGTCGTCGAAACGCGCGGTATCGGCCTGATCGGAGCTGCGGAACTTTCGCATGAAGCGCTTGCGCAAAAA
>NZ_JAILWL010000505.1 GCF_025698965.1 Roseibium sp. | reverse complement strand
GGGAAATGTTCTGGCTTGCAATCATCGGTATCATGGTTGCCGGGTCCATGGCGGCTGGATCCGTTCCATTGAAGGGCTGGATCGCAGGTTGGATCGGGATGCTGATTGCCTTTGTCGGGCTGGACGCGATCCACGCGGTTCCACGGTTCACCTTCGGGTCCTTCGCACTCTATGACGGTGTTTCCTATGTCGCGGTTCTGATCGGTCTGTTCGGCCTGTCGGAAATCCTGCGGACCTTGCCGGCAAAGGACATGCCAACGATTCCTTCCGAAGTCGGACGGGTCTTTCCTCCTCTTGGTAAGCTGGCCAAATATATTCCAAGCGCTCTGCGCTCCGGATCCATCGGTGCCTTTATCGGGGCAATTCCGGGGGCCGGTGCAAATGTTGCGTCGTTCCTTGCTTATGACATCGGCAGGCGCTGGGCGCGGCCGGAGGAAAAAGCCAAGTGGGGCAAGGGCAGCTATCAGGCAATTGTCTGTGCGGAAACCGCCAACAACGCAAATATCGGCGGGTCCATGCTGCCGACCCTCGCTCTGGGTATTCCAGGCAACGCGGCGGCGGCAGCACTCCTGGCGGCCTTGACACTGAAGAATGTTGTGGTCGGTCCGACCATCGAGATCGACCATCCCGGTCTGATCTACTTCATCTATGCGTGCCTTATCGTTGCGAATCTCATGATGTATGTCGCGGCCTTTGCCCTGATAGGTCCGTGCGTGAAACTGTTCAGCCTGCCGCGGGGCATTCTCATGCCGATGATCCTGCCGGTCTGCGTAATCGGTGCCTATGCAGTGAAGCTGACCATGGCCGACGTCTGGATCATGTTCGCTGCCGGTGTGTTCGGTTGGGTCTTCACAATGATGCGGTTCCCAACGGCACCGGTTGTCCTGGGCGTAATTCTTGCTCCGCTTGCCGATGAAAATCTGCGCCGGTCGCTTCTTGTGTTCGAGGATAAGTCCCTCGGGTTCATCCTGTCGCAATGGATCGGCACAGTTTTGATGATTGCGGTGATCTTTGTCGTCGTTGAAGGCGTCTTGCGCGCCCTGTGGTCCTTGAAAAACGGATCGGACGATATTGAGCCGACGCTTACTTCCCCACCAAACTAAGGAGTTTTTGGGTGCCAACGAAGAATAAACAAATAGGTTTGGCCATAGTCGGCTGCGGAACGATTGGCCGCATCCGTGCGGAAATCGCCAGAGCCTATCCTGGTGTGGGCTGGATCGGTCTGTGCGATATCAAGTCGGACATCGGCCAAAAACTTGCCGAGGATGTTCAGGCGGACTTTTTCACAACCGACTTCAGAGAGCTGCTTGCACGCCCTGAAATCACAGCAACCATTATTGCAACGGACGAGAATTTTCATTTCGAACCGACCATGCTCGCGATCGAAAAAGGGCATGACCTTTTCATCGAGAAGCCACTGGCGACAGACGCGCGACAATCGGCTGAAATTCTTGCGGCAATCGAACAGTCCGGCGTCGACGCCGTTATCGGTTACACCCAACGCTTCCGCCGGCGGTTCCTGGCTATCAAGGAGCGCCTGATCACCGGGCAAATCGGTGATGTGCACTCTGTTGTCACGCGGGCATTCATGAACCGCATGGTGCCGATCGCCACGGTTCAGCGTACGCAGGAACGAGCCACACTGACACCGATGGTCGTTTCGGGAACCCATAGCCTGGACATGTCGTTGTGGTTGCTGGAAGGCAAGAAGCCCGTCAGCGTTTATGCCAAGTCGACCGACAAGGTACTCGGGGCCTGGGGCACCAAGGATTCCACCTTCGGCATCTTCACGATGGATGACGGTTCGATCTTCTCGATGAATATTTCCTGGGCTTTGCCGGAAGTCTGGCCAGGTGCGGTTTACGGGATTGAAATCGGAATAGTCGGTTCCGAAGGCGTGATCGATATTGAAGATACACACCGTGACCTGGTCATGGCCACCAATGTGGCACAGGGCGCAGGCTATGCGCCCGAAGGCTACAAGGCTCCCGACCGGCATGTGGACTTTCTGACAAGCTATCCCCCCGGCGATCTGCATCTCGGTCAGCTTTGGGGTCCCATGCGTGAAGAAACAAACGCCTGGTATCAAAGGCTTTATGCCGGGTTGAACACACCCCATGCAACGGCGCAGGACGGTCACCGGAATCTGCTTCTTACCATGGCAATGGATGTGTCTGCCAAGCGCGGCGAACCGGTTGCTCTGCCGCCGGATCCGGCCGAGCTGATGGCGGAACTCTCATAAGGAGATGAATGAATGACGATCGCCATCAGGTTTGGCGGGTATCAGGGTGATAAATCCGTTCATACAAGAGGTGGACGAGCCCTGGGCGAAGCGCTTGCAAGAGCGAGTGATGGCAGCGTCACTCTCGACTTCGACGAGAACATTGTGATCCGCGGCCATAAGGCCGCGGATCTTTTGCATTTGACTGAGGACGGTGCTCTGGACGGGTGTTACTTCTCATCGAGTTATCTGGCCAAACGCGTTCCCGAACTCGGATTGTTCGACCAGCATTTCGTTGTTCCGGACCGCCGCCGCGCCTATGCGTTGCTGGATGGCGCTTTGGGAGAACGGTTGAAGAAAAAAGTATCCGAAACGACCGGCTATACGGTGCTGGGATATTGGGATAACGGACTGCGCCACATCTCCAGCCGGACTCCGATCCGGACACCAGAAGACTGTGCTGATCTCAAGATCCGAACCCTGGCAAATGAAGACCATCAGCGCGTCTTCCGGTCACTCGGCTTCGATCCGAAGGCGATTGATGTCAGGGATTTGCCTGAAGCGGTTGAAACCGGTGCTGTTGATGCTCAGGAGAATCCGCTGACGAACATCTACAATTTTGGCCTCCATAACACTCATCGCAGCATCACCTTATCGCGTCACTTGTTAGGGGTCGCGCTTGTTCTCTTCCGGACTAAGTCAGTCGAGAATTGGCCGGATCCAGTGCGTGAAGCCGTTGAAGAAGCCGTGTCCGAAGCCACGCTGGCACAGCGGCGTTTTGCAGAGGAAGACGATGAAATTTGCCGTAGTGCGCTTGAGGCGGAAGGGGTCGAATTGATCGACTTGAGCGAGACGGATCGCGCTCGGTTCGCCTCCCGATGCAGAAGAGAGGTCGAAACAACGCGCAGAAAGTTTGATGAGGAATTAATCGCTTTATTTGACAAGGAGTTAGGGGCTGCTTGAGGGCTATTCGAGTTCTGCATTCAGCTACGCAAAGTTAGCATTTCGGATCGATTTGGCCGTTCGGTAGTCTTGTATTCGTAGGAGGAACAAGAACAAATGAATGCAGTCAACAAACGTATCGACCCGGCGGTGATTGTCTCTGCAATCCTGTGCACCTTGTCGGTCTTATCGATCCTATTCATGTCGCAACTGGTCGCACCGCCGAAGGTGCTCTTTGGTCGGTCTCTGACTGCCATTTCACCGAGCCTGTTTCCCTATCTGATCCTGACGGCGCTCGCCACGCTCAATGTCCTATATCTCTATCACTGCAAGAATCGGCCGGATGGCTTCTGGAGCGAACCGGACTTCAACGACGCGAGCCGCACCAAAGGGTATCTGTTCTTTGCTGTCATGCTCTTTTACGCGCTGACAATGGTGCCTTTCGGCTTTTTCATCTCAAGCGCGCTTTCTCTTGCAATGACAACCATCCTTGTCGGCAATCGGAGCCTGTTGCAGATCCTGCTGATCTCTGTCTTGCCACCTGTTGTGCTCTATCTCGGTGCAACCAGACTCCTGGCAGTCGCATTGCCTGAATTGTCTCCGATCGAATTCTTCTACGCCTATGTGCTTGGCGAGACGGCCGGCAATGCAGGAGTTGTTCAATGATCGAGCAATTCTCCCAGGGTTTTGAAATGGCCTTCAGGCTGGACACTGTGCTGTTCATGTGTGCGGGTCTGTTCGGAGGCATGCTTGTTGGAGCACTGCCTGGTTTTACGACCCTCATGGCAATGGCAATTCTCCTGCCGATTTCCTTCTTTCTCGATCCGCTGGTTGGCATTCCCTTCCTGCTCGGCATCTACAAAGGCGGTATGTTTGGCGGCAGCGTTCCCGCAATTCTGGTTTCGATGCCCGGCACCGGAGCTGCGGTGGCGACAACCCTTGACGGCTACCAGCTCACCAAGAAAGGGCAGTCGCGCAAGGCCCTGGATACGGCTCTGGTATCCTCGGTCTTCGGTGACATGTTCTCGGACGTCTTCACCATTTTGATGATCTTTCCGATCGCGATGCTGGTGATGCAATTCGGTCCGCCGGAGATCTTTGCCGTGCTGCTTCTTTCTCTGGTCATAATCGCGGTGACGACCGGTGGAAACATTCTTAAGAACCTGATCATGATGCTCATGGGTATCTGGTTTTCCTTCATCGGCACCGACCCGATGGGGGGCGTCGAGAGGTTTACCTTCGGTTTCTTCGACCTGCGCTCGGGCATTCCGCTGCTCCCCATGCTGATCGGTGTTTTCGCCATCCCGGAGATTGTGAATGTCGTGATGCGATCGTCTCACGGCCAGGCGCTCGCCTCGGTGGTTGGCGATCGTCTGACCTGGTCGGAA
>NZ_JAILWL010000504.1 GCF_025698965.1 Roseibium sp. | reverse complement strand
CAACGCTTCGTGAAGCTCGGCGATCCGCTCCCTGTCTCTCAGGCGATAAACCAGCATGTTCATAAGCGGTTGCATTGCTTCAAAGGCAGCTGAAAGCTGGAATCTCAACAACGGATTGCCTGTCGCTTCCGCAATGATGGAATGAAAGGACACGTCGGACGCACAGAATTCCTCGTCACTGGTGAGAGGCTCTCTCTGGCGCCGGATTTCCCGCCGAAGTGCTTCTAGGTGTTCGTCCGTGCGTTTTTCAGCTGCGAGCGGCAACGCGGATGTTTCCAGCGCGAAACGCGCCTCGATCGCATCTTCCAGCGGAATGTCGTTCATGCCGATCAGAAGCCGTGTGGCGGTCACGAGATTCGCCTGGGCCTCTTCCCAGGTGATCCGGTTCACGAACGCCCCGCCGGCGGAACCGCGCTCGCTCCTGATTAGGTTCTGGGCCGCCAGTCTTTTAAGGGCTTCGCGCACGGTCGACCGGGAAACACCGAACCTTTCTGCAAGCTCGGCTTCACTCGGCAGCCGCTCTTCACTGGCCAGACGGCCTTCAAGAATGGCGTTCCGAATGGCGTTGGCGATCTGTACCGAAAGACCCTCTTTCTGAATCGTGTTGAATTCGATCGCCAATGCGTCCTCCAGGCCGGTCGCCCATATTGAAATCCAGACAAACCTAGAGAGGCTGGAGGAAGCGGTCAATTAAATTTTCTAATGTCTGACAATTAAATGTTTGACTTTTCTCCAATCTGGGAGCAGCGTAAGCGAAATCGGGGATAAATTCCCAGGCATCTCGGGAGGAACGCGTGCTGCCGCTTGAGCGACTGTTACCCGGCCATAGGTTTCTGTGGCTGTTGTTCTTTGTCAGCATTTTGACGGCCTGGAGCGCGCTGTTTGCCATGCAGGCACGTTTCGAGTTGCCTGTCGGCTGGCAGGACTTCGGCCCTGCCTATCTCTTGTCGCTGTGTACAGGCACTGTTGCAGATGCCGGATATCCGTCCGCAATCCTGATGTGGTCGTTGATGTCTCTGGCGATGATGGCTCCGACCGCTTTCCCTGCTTTCAGAACCTATGCTCACATGACCCATACCGAAGCCGCCAACGGCCGGTCCCTGACAATCCTCGTAGGCGGATATCTGTTGGTCTGGCTCGGATTTGCGGTCGTCGCAGCCCTGCTCCAGGTCCGGTTGACACAACTCGGCCTGCTCAACACCCTGGGACAGTCAACTTCGGAATTTTTGAGCGGCACGCTCTTGATTCTTGCCGCGCTCTATCAGTTCTCGAGCTTGAAAAACGCCTGTCTTAGCGCTTGCCAGAACCCCATGACGTTTTTCTTCAACCACTGGCAGCCAGGCAATCTGGGCGCCCTCAAGCTCGGTCTGCGTCTTGGTGTCGTGTGTCTGGGCTGTTGCTGGGCCCTGATGCTGCTTGCCTTCGTCGCCGGAACCATGAACCTTGCGTTCATGGCCGTCGCGATGGTGCTGATGACGCTGGAAAAACTTCCGCAGATCGGCGCAAGGATCAGCGCTCCGATTGGTGTCTTTCTGCTAATTGCAGGCGCGACCGTTGTCGTCCTGCCACTCGTATCAATTCAAATCTAGGGAGGATCGAATGTCCGGTTGGGCTATTCGCGGCGAACTCATATTGAACTGTAACTGCACGGTTTTCTGTCCATGTGTCGTATCGCTCGGCAAACATCCGCCCACTGAGGGCTATTGTCAGGCATGGGCCGGTGTACGCATCGATGAAGGCCATTACGAAGGCGAAGACCTGTCGGGACTCAATGTCGGCCTTGTGCTCGAAATACCCGGCCTGATGGCACGCGGAAACTGGAAAGCCGCCGCCTATATCGATGAGCGGGCGAGTGACGCGGCTTATAACGGCCTTCTGAAGATCTTTTCCGGCGAAGCCAGAGGCACGACCGGCCTCTTCCGGGTTCTGGTAAGCGAGTTCCTGGGCGCTGAGCGGGCACCTGTCTCCTACACCAATGAAGGCAAGAAACGTCGCCTGATCGTCGGCAAGGCCATCAAGGGTGAAATCGAGCCGGTGCCCGGTGGCAATCCGGACGAGGACATCGTCGTCAGGAACACCGAATACTGGATGGGTCCTGACATCACGGTCGCCACTGCCACGCAAGGCCGCGTGCGCGCCTATGGCCGGGTTTGGGATTTCGATGGCCGCAGCGCCGAAATCTGCCAGATCGACTGGTCCGGACCTGCCGCCGAGCAGGCTGCATGAGGAGGGTGCGGCATGCAAGTCCCGTCTCTTTCGATTTCCCGCCGCACACGTAAATCGCCTTTTTCCAGGCGGGTGCAGGCAGCTGGCGTCAAGGCCTATACGGTCTACAACCACATGCTGCTTCCAACGGTATTCGACACTGTTGAAGAGGATTACCGACACCTGAAATCAAGCGTACAGTTGTGGGATGTCTCCTGTGAGCGACAGGTCGAGCTATGGGGACCTGATGCCGCACGCCTGGCCCAGATGCTGACACCGCGCGACTTGTCGGGAATGACCGAAGGGCGGTGTTACTATACCCCCATGGTCGACGAGACGGGTGGCATGCTGAACGATCCCGTCACGACGAAACTGGCCGAAGACAAATTCTGGGTCTCGGTTGCCGACAGCGATCTTCTGTTCTGGATCAAGGGACTGGCACACGCGCTTCGGCTCGAAGTCGATGTCGACGAACCGGACGTGTCTCCGCTTGCGATTCAGGGACCGAAGGCGGAAGACCTTGTGGCTCGGTTATTTGGTGATCAGATCCGGTCGATCCGCTTTTTCCACTATGACTATGTGGATTTTCAGGGGCACAAGCTTGTGCTCGCCCGCTCAGGCTATTCGAAACAGGGAGGATTTGAACTCTATGTCGATGGATCGCACCTGGGCGAACCAATCTGGGATACGCTGATGTCGTCCGGGGAAGATCTCGATGTTCGCGCCGGCTGCCCGAACCTGATCGAGCGGATCGAAGGTCAGTTGTTATCCTATGGCAACGACATGACCCGTAACAACACTCCCCACGAATGCGGTCTTGGCAGATTTTGTCAGACGCAGGCGGCCATAGGTTGCATCGGACGCGACGCGTTGCTTCGCGTGGCCGTTGAGGGACCGGTCAGGCAGATCAGAAGCATCGCAATCGATGGCGATCCGGTTCCGCCCTGCCATGATCTTTGGCCTGTGATTGCCGGCGGCAAACAGGTTGGGTCGGTCAGCTCAGCGGCCTATTCGCCGGATTTCAGAACCAACGTCGCGATCGGCATGGTTCGGATGACCCATTGGGACGACGGAACCAGGGTGCAGGTTGACACGCCGCATGGCATGCGCACGGCAACTGTCTGGGAAACGCCGTTCACCAATCAGGGAGACTGACAATGAGAGAGCATTACGAGGCTTTTTCCCGAAAGGTTGCCAATCACGTTCCGCTCTCACCTCTGTCCTTTCTGGAGCGCACAGCCGCGATTTTTCCGGATCGCGACGCGGTCATCTACAACGAGCAGCGATACACTTGGGCTGAAGTTCATCAGCGGGTCCGGCGGGTTGCCTCGAGTTTGAAGGCAAAGGGTATCGGTCAAGGAGACACGGTATCCGTCATCGCCGCCAACACGCCGGAACTCTTCGAGCTCCACTATGCGGTTCCGATGGTCGGCGCCGTCCTCAACACGATCAACACCCGTCTTGAACCTGAAACAATCGCCTTCATCCTCGACCACAGCGACGCAAGGCTGGTGATTGCCGATACGGCGTTTTCCGGCGTAGTCATGCAGGCGTTCGACCTCAATAGCAGGCAGCTTCCGGTGATCGATATTGTCGATGCCCATGGTCCAGGCGGCGACAGAATCGGCGCTGACACCTATTCGAACCTGATTGAAAACGGAGATCCGGCCTTCACGCCACAAGGCCCGAAAGACGAATGGCAGGCTCTGGCGCTCAACTACACATCCGGTACGTCCGGGCGCCCCAAGGGTGTCGTCTATCACCATCGCGGTGCATATCTGATGAGCGTGGGCACGCCAATCGCATGGGAACTGCCACGCCATCCGGTCTATCTCTATACGGTCCCGATGTTTCACTGTAACGGTTGGTGCCATGCATGGACCGTGACACTGGTGGCAGGCACCATCGTCTGCATTCGCCAGGTAAGTGGGAAGGCTGTCTTCGGCCTGATCGAAACACACGGCGTTACGCATCTCGGCGGTGCGCCGATTGTTCTTTCCATGCTTGTCAACACGCCTGAAGATGACAGAACTCGCTTGCAAAATCCTGTCAGGATCATGACCGCGGGGGCTCCTCCCCCAGCCACCGTGCTGGCTGCCACCAAGGCGCTCGGGTTTGAAGTCATGCAGGTTTATGGCCTCACCGAAACTTACGGGCACATTGCCCAATGCCTTTGGCGCGACGAGTGGGAGGACCTGACACCGGACGAGCAGGCCGAATTGCAATCCTGGCAGGGCGTTGCTTTCCCGATGGTGGAAAGTGTTGATGTTGTCGACAGGGACAGAGGAACCCCGGTGCCATGGGACGGCAAAACGCAAGGAGAAATCGTCATCAAGGGCAACACGGTCATGAAAG
>NZ_JAILWL010000503.1 GCF_025698965.1 Roseibium sp. | reverse complement strand
CCTGACCGATCACCGAGCGTGCGGCTGCGATAGCTTCGCCGGCAATCTGCACACCGTCTGTACGCATGTAAGTGATCAGGCCGGACGTTTCTCCACCGATGGAGATACCCTCATAAAGCTTCTGCGCCACCTGCATGGTGCGTGACGCCGCGAACCCGAGTTTGCGAGATGCCTCCTGTTGAAGCGTGGAAGTGGTGAAGGGAGCAGCCGGGTTCCGTTTCGCCGGTTTCGAGGCCACACTGTCGACCTTGAAGCTGGCGCTCTCAAGCATGGTCTTTATAGCCGAGGCTTCTGCCTCGTTATTGATATCCAGGCGACCGATCTTCTTGCCGTCAAATCCGGTCAATCCGGCCTGAAACATGTCACCGGCAGGCGTTTTCATGTTTGCCAGGATTGACCAGTATTCCTGTGCCTGGAATGTTTCGATCTCCATCTCCCGGTCGCAGATCAGGCGCAAGGCGACAGACTGAACGCGTCCTGCCGACCGTGCACCTGGTAACTTGCGCCAAAGCACAGGAGAAAGCGTGAAACCGACGAGGTAATCCAGGGCGCGTCGCGCCAGATAGGCATCTACCAGCGGCGTGTCCAGTTGACGCGGATTATCCATCGCTTCCAGGATCGCCTTCTTGGTGATCGCGTTGAAAACCACGCGCTCGACTTGCTTGTCTTTCAAGACCCGCTTTTTTTGCAGCACTTCCAGAACGTGCCAGGAAATAGCTTCGCCCTCGCGGTCGGGGTCGGTCGCGAGAATAAGGCGATCGGCTCCTTTCACCGCATTGGCTATTTCCGTCAGACGCTTCTGTGACTTGCTGTCCACTTGCCAGCTCATGGCAAAATTGTCGTCCGGCTGCACTGAGCCATCCTTCGGCGGCAAGTCTCTCACATGACCATACGAGGCCAGAACCGTATAATCGGAGCCGAGATATTTGTTGATCGTCTTGGCTTTCGCCGGCGATTCCACAATGACGACGTTCATTCTTACCCAAATAATTTTGCCGGATACGGGAAGTCCGCCCGGTAGAGAAGGTGATTTATTGCGCGCAGACGATCACGGATCAAATGCCGACTGTCAAATGGACCTTTGTGCGTCTGCGGTCAAGTGACCCTTTGAAACTTGCAGTTATCCACGGCGTGTGGAAATGCCGGGCAATGATTGTTTGGTTCTAAGACAGGTTGCAAATTTTAAGAAAGAAAGGGCGAAAAAAGGCGTATTCGAAGAATTCGAGTGCATTTGTTTTGATATTTGTCGCTTTGGTTTAAGATTGGTTGCAACTTATAATAGAGCTACAAGTTTAGAAGATGTGTGTCATAGGTATGATCATGATTTGGCTAGTATTTCTTAAGAATTGTAATTCAATTTGAAGATGCTGATGCGGACTTTTGGTTCGAAAATTAGAATTATCGGGCTCTAGAATTTGGGGGGGAGTTACATGAAACTCACCGTGGGGAAAAAAATAGGCATTCCATTGCTGGGATTGCTCGTTCTTGTCGGGGTCGTTGCGCTTGGTGTTCAGGTGATCAACAACAAAGTCAGCAATCATGCAACGCAGGTCAAAGATGTTGCTGTACCGACTGCGATTCTCACTCTTTCAATGCTGGACCGTTTGAATTCCATGAATTCCAGCGTGCTGGAATATGTCAGCGGTGAAGAAGGCAAACGTGCGAACTTCGAAGAAAAATTCCAGGAATTTCAATCTTTACTGACTGAATACAGGAACATTGTCGGGGGCGAAGATCCCAGTGCTCAACTTCTGGACGGCAGCATCACGACTTATCGGGATCGTGCAATTGTCGAGGTCTTCGACCAATTCGATCCGGTGAGTGAACGTTCGGCTCAGACTGCGACCAATGAGTTGAGTACGGTTGGATTGGAACTGGAAAAAATTCTCAACAACCTGAAGTCTCAGGAAATTGGCGGTGCTTCCTTTGCGATTGATCTCGATGAAGTTCTCAACGAGCGCCTGCCGAGCATTCAATATTTTCTCGAAATGGTCGATGAGGGTGGGGACATGATCTCCTCCTTGAACGCTCACATGCGCGGGGATGTGAATGCCGCAACCGATTTCGATCGTTACTCGAAAACCTTTGGCGGCTTCCTCGGTCTCTTCGAAATGCTGAACACCGATGAAAAGGAACAGGAGCAGCTGGCTCAGGTGGATGTACTTTACAAACAGCTGGACGATGGGGGGCGTGCAATTATTGAAATGTACAATCCTGACGACAAGCTTCAGGCAATTGCCTCCATCAACCTGTTGCAGCAGGAGTTGATCACTGTCCTGGAGGACGAAATCAATTTGCTGTCCGATCAGGCTATCGCAACCGAAAATCATGCTTTGAACGCGTTGGTGGAGAGCATTTCTCTTTCGCGCAACGCACTTTGGGGTTTGCTGATCCTGTCTCTAGCGACGGGTGCCGGAATTTCATTCATGGTGAACCGCAGCGTGACGAACCCGCTCAAGGCGCTCAATCAGGTCATGAGCCGTCTGTCGCAGGGCGACCTGACCGTCGAGATCGCAAAGGCACGCCGTACGGACGAAATCGGAGACATGATCAAGGCCGTTCATGTTTTCAAGGACAATGCTGTCGAAGTTGAAAACATGCAGCAGGCGAACCGGGAAGCAGATGAGCGTATCCGGTTGGAAAAAGCACAGGTAATGGAGAAGCTTGCGCAGGACTTTGAGCAAGGCGTCGGCATCATCGTTGAGCAGGTCTCGCAGTCTTCCACGGAGATGACGCACACTGCCAGTTCATTATCCAACACGGCAGAGCAGTCTCGCGTGCAGGCGGCTGGTGTTTCCGGATCCGCGCAGCAGGCATCCAACAACGTTCAGACCGTTGCGTCGGCCGCTGAGGAGCTCCACGCTTCGATCCAGCAGATCACCAGTCAGGTCAACGAACAGTCGAACAAGACGATGGAAGCTTCAACGGTGACCAAACAGAGCCGGGACCGCATGCAGGAACTGTCCGGCAAGGTCGCAAATATCGGCGAGGTCTTGAACCTGATCACCGGGATTGCCGAACAGACCAACCTGCTGGCCCTGAACGCCACGATCGAGGCGGCACGTGCAGGCGAAGCCGGTAAGGGGTTCGCGGTTGTTGCAGCCGAGGTCAAAAGCCTGGCGAACCAGACGTCTAAAGCCACCGAGGACATTGCTGTGCAGATCAATGCAATTCAGCAGGACACAAACGGAACCATGAATTCGATCGAGGCAATCGCGACCGAGATTGAGACTGTTGCGGAAATCGCAGGTTCGATCGCCGCAGCGGTTGAGCAGCAGAACGCGGCGACCCATGAAATTGCTCAGAGCATCAACCAGGCGGCGTCGGGAACCGACGAGGTGACCTCCACCATCGCAGATCTGACGGAAAGTGCGGACAGCACTGGCGTGGCAGCAGGTGAAATGCTCGGATCAGCTGAAGAGCTTTCGGAAAAAGCAAAGACGCTGAGCGGAATGGTATCGTCCTTCCTGAGCGAAGTTCGGGCAGCGTAATCCGATAGCAAATGCAAATCGCAAGGGCCGCCCATTGAGAGGCGGCTCTTGATTTTGAGGGTCAGCTCATCAGAAGCGAAACCTTCTGCCCGGCGTGTCGTTCCAGGGAGCCGGCGAGCTCCAATTCCAGCAGGACAAGGTGAACGGAGCGTGCGTCGATCCCCAGATACCGGATCAGTTCATCAAGACCAACCGGTGTTGGGCCAAGTGCCGAAATCACCTTGGATCGCAACCCTTCGCTCGCGTCCAGCGGCGCCGTCGGCCCATCGTTGTCGGCTTCCAGAAGGCTTGGCTGAATGGGGAGGGCAGGTGTTAATCGCTCCGCGACGTCTTCCAGAATGTCGTTCGCCGAAGTCACCAGAGCCGCTCCCTGACGGATCAGGCCATTTGCGCCTTCTGACCTTGGGTCGAGAGGCGAGCCGGGAACGGCAAATATGTCCCGGTTCTGTTCGAGGGCGTATCGTGCAGTGTGCAGGGACCCTGACTTCTTTGCGGCCTCTATGATGATGACACCGAGCGAAGTGCCTGAAATCAGTCGATTGCGTCGCGGAAAATCCTTGCCTCGCGGTTTCCAGCCAAGCGGCATTTCGCTGATGACGGAGCTTCCGGTGTCGAGAATGGCAGCAAGCAACCTGTCGTTTTCCGGAGGATAAAGAATGTCTATGCCTCCAGCGAAGACAGCAATGGTTCCGCTTTGCAATGCCGCTTCATGAGCGGCCGTGTCGATCCCGCGTGCCAGGCCTGATGCGATCACGAAGCCATTGGCTCCCAGCTCATTTGCAAACCTTGCCGCCAGCTTTCGTCCGGACAAGGAGGCATTGCGTGCACCGACAATGGCCAGTGACCTGGGGTTTGCGAGTACAGGCCCGCCTTTGACGGACAGCAGTGGAGGTGGGGCGTCGATATGAACCAGATGCGGTGGATAGTCCGCCTCGCCGAGTGCAACAAGTCTGGCTCCCTGGCGTTGATGAGCTTCCAGTTCCCTCTCTGCATCTTCCAATGAACAGATCCGGTAGCTTTTGCGTCCACCCCTCCTGGAAAGTTCAGGCAGAAACTCCAGAGCATTTTCAGGAGAAC
>NZ_JAILWL010000502.1 GCF_025698965.1 Roseibium sp. | reverse complement strand
ACGCCCGCAGTCGATCCGGGCGATCTCGATGCCCTGAAGCTATTTGAACCTCGGCTTGGCTGCTGCAAGAGGTTGCCGACATCCGCTGCATTCAATGAACGCCATGAACGCGGGAGGCTTCACAAGGCGGCGCCTTTCACCAAGGGTGGCAAGCCGGTGTTTCACACACCGCTCGACAATTTCGTCAAATTGCGGTTGTGGCAATTGGCGGAATACGAAAAAGTCGTTTTCATTGATGCCGATGCACTTGTTTTGAAGAATTGTGACAGGTTGTTTGGTTACCCGGAATTCTGTGCCGCGCCGAATGTTTATGAGAGCGTCGCAGATTTTCATCGGCTCAACAGCGGTGTTTTCACGGCGGAACCCAGCGAGGCGACTTTCAAGGACATGCTGGAGCGTCTGGATCAACCGGAGACATTCTGGCGGCGGACGGATCAGACGTTTCTGGAAAACTACTTCCCTGACTGGCACGGCCTCCCGGTCTTTTACAACATGTTGCAATATGTCTGGTTCAATTTGCCGGACCTCTGGAGCTGGAGTGAAATCCACATTCTGCATTTCCAATACGAAAAGCCTTGGCAGATTGACCATGACAAGGCGGAACTCGTTCGGCCTTTGATCGATCTCTGGCAGGCTTTTGCGTCAGGTGATGGGGTACCCGAAGAGATCGGCTCGCTTCCTGTACCAGGGCAAATGGAGACGGTTCGGGTTTAACAAGCGTCTTAGGGCGCGCCTGTGAATAGGGTATAAGAGCCCGACTCGCGCCTTCACGGCCAATCCCAAATTGAGAAGTGCTCTTCTGAGGCCATTTGATGCATGTATTGATTACCGGTGCCAACGGCTCGGTCGGCCGTTTCATCGTCAAGCGACTGCTGGACGACGGTCATGCCGTGACCGTGTTGGGACGTCGCCCGCTAGAAGACTGGCCCGTTGACTTTATCGGCTACGATTTGGCCGAAAAATCTCTGCAATTGCCTGAAGCAGATGCGCTTGTCCATTGTGCGCTTCAGCATGTGCCGGGCAAATTCCGGGGAGGTGAGGGAGACGATCCGCACGGGTTCATCCGGCAGAATGTGGAAGGCACACAGCTTCTGTTCGAAGTGGCAAAAGAAACGGGAATCAAACACTGCGTGTTCCTGTCGAGCCGGGCTGTTTACACCGATACCGGCAACTGGACTGTTTTGGGAGAGGTGGCCGAAACGCAGCCTGGCACTCTTTACGGACAGGCCAAACTGGCGGGTGAAGAGGCGATGAAAACGTTGGTTGAAACGGAATTTCTCGGCAGCGTGCTTCGGGCGACTGGCGTTTACGGGCTGCCTCCCGGAAAAAGGGAGCACAAGTGGTCCGGGCTGTTTCAGCGGTTTGAAAACGGCAAAGAGATTGCACCGCGACTAGGAACTGAAGTGCATGGCGACGACCTTGCCGATGCCGTGTCGTTGCTCTTGCAAAAGCGGCCATTCACGGGATCGCTATTCGAGGTCTACAATGTGTCGGATCTTCTGCTTGATCGCCAGGATCTGCTTTCCCGGTATGCGCGTCTCAAGAATATAACGGCGCCGGTTCCACAGCGAGCCGATGAAGCACTTGGCGTCATGGATACTGGAAAACTTAAGGTGCTTGGCTGGAACCCTGGTGGCGACAGGCGTTTGCAGGATTTCCTTGAAAGCCAATGCGCCGAGGGCGAGCGCTAACTGACTGGTTCCACCTGCATGGTCGGGCCAAAGATCTTTTCAAACTCAGCGCGCAGCACCGTGTCGTTTTCGGCCATTGTCACCGGTATGCCAAGGTCAACGAGGCTGGTGACACCGTGTTCGGATATGCCACAGGGCACGATCCCGGAAAAGTGGTCCAGCTCCGGCTCGACATTGAAACTGATACCGTGAAACGTCACCCATTTGCGCAGACGGATTCCGATGGCAGAAATCTTGTCTTCCACACCTTCTCCTCGCTCTGGACGCTTGACCCAAACGCCAACCCGATCCTCCCTGCGCTCGCCGCGAATATGGTAGTGCCAGAGAGTGTTGATCAGCCAGGCTTCCAGCGCGGATACGAAGGCACGTACGTCCTGATGCCGACGCTTCAGGTCCAGCATGACATAGGCCACCCTCTGCCCGGGGCCGTGATAGGTGTGCTGACCACCGCGGCCTGTGCGATAGACGGGAAACCGGTCCGGGGCCACCAGATCGCTGTCGTCTGCTCTCTTTCCGGCGGTGTATATCGGTGGATGCTCAAGCAGCCAGACCTGCTCGCGTGCTTCGCCTGCAATGATTCTCTTCACTTGCTCATCCATTGCAGTCAGAGCGTCTTCATAGTCGACAAGTTCGTCTGAAATTTTCCATTCCACCGGTTCAGTGCCCGGTTTCGGCAGAAAACTTATGGAAATCGCGTCTCTATCGGCAGGTGACATGTGGATGACAGTTCTTTGTTTTTTGAGCTGGCTTGCCGGGCCGTGGTATGGTTGGGCGCTGGCGGGTACCGCCTATTTAAGGAACCAAGCGCGCAATGACCACCTTTGATGAAATCAAAGTCGATATTTCCGTTGTTCTCGGAGAATCCGAAATGCCGGTCCATCAGTTGTTGCGCATGGGCCGCGGCGCTGTCATCGATCTCGACGTAGCCGAGGATGACGACGTGAAGATTTATGCCAACAACACGCTGGTTGCCAGGGGGCAGGTGGTTCTTCTGGGAGAACGGATCGGCATATCAATCACTGAAGTTCTGATGCGCCCGCCGGAAATTCGGCCTATGCGGACCGACGGTCCCCTTTGAGCAGCTGGCAATCCGGTTTCAAAAGAAAAATTACGTGCTTGTGAATTATTGCCATTTCGGCACTTGCGCCCCCAAATTCCTTTTGCTACATGGGGCGCCTCGACGCTGACAGGCGCGAGAAACAATCGAATATGCGGTCGTGGCGGAATTGGTAGACGCGCAGCGTTGAGGTCGCTGTGGGGTAAAACCCGTGGAAGTTCGAGTCTTCTCGACCGCACCATTCGCTCTTCAGAGGAGCGAGACAAGAAACCGGCTTTAGCCGGTTTTTTTGCGTCTGGACTTCGACATGAAAATTTTGCCCTTGGAGCGTTTGACAGGGCATAGTCAATGAACCGGATTCTCATTCTCAGGCGGTTTGATGAACAGTTCAGGCGGTGTGCCTCTTCTCAATTTGTTTCTTTGTGCTGCCAGGTGCCTCACGCTGGGAGCTGGTTTGTTTCTTTTTTCAGCTCCGCTCGCCCTGGCCCAATCCCTTTCCATCAATCCGGCGAATTTCAGAGGAATGCCATGCCAACAGCTTTGGTATGTGGAACAGGAGGTGCTGGCAGAAGGGCGGGTTTGTCTGAAAACCGTGCGGGCACAAAGAGCTTTCAGTCGGGCAGAGCGTTGCATCTCCAGCAGCGAAAGCATCTTGCCTGAAAAGGCACGCGACTATCTGGGCGAACTGCGGAATGTTGCAAAGGACAAACGCTGTCCTGAGTTTTAGGCGGTTTGTGGAACCCGTGTTGAAGGTTCCCGTCGAATATTCGGGAAGAACCGGCAAAATCCCTCCAAGCTTGTGGACTGGTTCCGCTTTTCCGGTGGCACTTTCGATGCTCAAAGGCTAGTTCTGAACGAAGAACTCCGGTGTTGCTGCCGGAGTTGGTCTTGGTCTGGGGAGGGAGGCGCCGGATGAGCGAAGCAGCTAAGCTTGATGTGACTGCCTCTGCCGAACCTGTCATTCCAGTGCGCGACGAGGAAGACCGGCTCAATCCCGAATTCATCTCAGCCGTCGAAGCGGCGATCCAGGCGCAAGACCAATATGGCTTGAGGACCCTCGCAGGTGATCTGCACGAGGCCGATACCGGTGATCTTCTCGAAACGCTTACCGCAGAAGAACGCGCTGATTTCATTCGCCTTCTGGGAGATGAATTCGACTATACCGCGCTGACGGAGACAGACGAAGCGGTGCGTTTGCAGGTTCTGGAGGACTTGCCGAACGAAGTCATTGCTGAAGGTCTGGAAGACCTCGACTCCGATGATGCCGTCTACATTCTGGAAGACCTGGATGAAGACGACCAGGCCGCAATTCTTGAAGAACTGCCCTATGCCGACAGGGCGCAGCTGCAGAAGGCGCTGGACTATCCTGAAGAAAGCGCCGGGCGGCGCATGCAGAGCGAATTTATCGCGGTGGCCCCGTTCTGGACGGTCGGGCAAACCATCGACTACATGCGCGAGGCGCGTGACCTTCCAGACAGCTTTTATGAAATTTATGTCGTTGACCCGACCTTCAAGCTTCTCGGGTCGGTGCATCTCGACAAGATCCTGCGCACGAAAAGGGCGGAAAAGGTCACCTCGATCATGGAGGAGACCCGGCAGGCGGTTCTGGCAACCGAGGACCAGGAAGAAGTGGCCCGCCGATTTGAGCGCTACAATCTGGTTTCTTCCGCGGTTGTCGATGAGAACGAACGGCTTGTCGGTGTGCTGACGGTGGATGACATCGTCGACGTGATCCAGGAAGAGGCGGAAGAAGATCTGCGTGCGCTCGCCGGTGTCGGTGATGAAGAGATTTCCGACAGTGTTGTGACGATTGCCCGATCGCGCCTGTCCTGGCT
>NZ_JAILWL010000501.1 GCF_025698965.1 Roseibium sp. | reverse complement strand
TATGCGGTTGAACTGGATGACACGCCGGACAGCGACCTGATCCTGGCAAGCGGCACCGCGACGCTGAATGGCGGCACCGTCGCGGTCTCCGGGACTGCCCTGGTCGGTCACACCTATACCATTCTTACCGCGGATGGTGGTGTCACGGGGGAATTCGAGGATTTGACCGGTTCCGTGTTCACGGTCCTGGAGCTGGACTACGATCCCAACAATGTCTACCTGATCAGCCGTATCTCACAAAGCTTTTGCGATGTTGCGTCGACGGACAACCAGCAGGCAGCAGCCTGTGGCGGCCTGGACAGCCTGCCGACCGAGGATCCGGTTGTTCAAGCTGCGCTTGCGCTGGAAACGGAAGAGGAGGCGCTCGCCGCTTTTGATGCGGTCTCGGGGGAAGTTCATTCCTCGCTGAGAGGCGCACTGGCGCTCAATGCCCAGAGCCGGGTCTCTGCCATCAATCAACGGGTGGACAGCGCGTTTGCGGATTTGCCGAAGCCGGATCCTGACAAGAAGGACTTCTGGAACATTTCTTACGGCTCCTGGGGACGGACGGAGGCAACCGGCAACACGGCCGGATTGAGTAATGATGTTGGTGGGACCCTGTTCGGATATGACCGGCAGATAGGAGCTGGCTGGCTTGCAGGTGTTGCGGGCGGCTACAGCCAGACGCTTCTTCGTCAGGCCGGTCTCCTGTCGTCAGCGCAGGTGGACACCTGGTCGACGGGTGCCTATGCGGCCATGCCGGCCGGGAGGGCCGGTGTCAGTTTCGGAGCGCTTTATAACCTGCACACCATCTCGACGGACCGGACGGTGAGCTTTACCGGCTTCACCGACACACTGACGGCGAACTATGAGGCGCGCAGCTGGCAGGTATTTGGTGAGGTCGACTATGACCTTGTCCTTGGAGGTCACACGGTGACACCGTTTGCGGGCCTGTCCTATGTGGGACATGAAACCGACGGCTTTACCGAAAGCGGTGGCCCTTCGGCGCTGACGGCTGCCTCCGGCGTGCAGAACACGGCCTTCGCCACCCTGGGCGTTCGTCACGTTTATCATCCGACGGAAGAGATCCAGCTTAAGACACAGTTGGGCTGGCAACATGCATTTGGGGACGTGGATCCTGAGACAACGTTCACCCTGTCGGACAGCGATCCGTTCACGGAACTCGGGGCTCCGATTGCGGAGAACATGCTGATGGTGGATCTCGGGTTTGACGGCAAGATAGCCGACCGGGTGATTGCCGGCGCCTCCTACAGCGGCCGGTACGGTGAAGGAACAGCCATTCATGGCTTCCACGCACGCCTCAATGTCAGGTTTTAGAGACTAGGTGTGGTGGGCTTATCACGTTAACAAGCAGTCAGGATCTTGCGAGATAGAACGACGGGTATGAAGACCGCATCTATCAGTTACAAGCACCATCGTTTTCCACCTCAGATCATTGCGCATGGTTGACGAAATGCTCTTGGAGCGCGGCATCACGGATTTCTAAGAAACGTTCCGGTGATGGGGCAGAAACTTCAGTCCAATCTATACGCATCGTCATTGCCGGCAAGAAGCACTGACTTTGCCGTAGGGTCGATCAAGACGGTTCAGGGCCTGACGGGATCGTCCAAAGTCGCCGCAACACCAGCGCAGTCCGGCGGTTTCTGATCCGGCTTGTGAAGAAACAGGGTAGCGCGCCGAAGCGGATGATCACCGATAAGCTGCGCTCTTATGGAGCCGCAAGGCAGCCGGTGATGGCATCCGTCGAACACCGGTCGCACAAGGGGCTTAACAACTGTGCTGAGAATTCATGTGTGCCGCTGCGAAAGCGAGAACGAATGATGCAGCGCTTTCGCCCCCGGAAGTCTGTAACGCTTCGTCTCGGTCTTCTCGGCAATCTGAAACATCTTCGTTCCACCCCGTGCACAGCGCTTAGCATTCCAGGGCCGCACTCACCCCCTCCAAGTGGTAGCGGAGTGGAGTGGCCAGTGCCATAGCCTGAACGCAATCTGTAAGGCCGAGTTCCCTCGGCAATATCGAAGCCCGTGAGCAACTGACTTCAACACCTGTTTTTGACCGCGGGTCCTGAGATTAAGATCAAGCTGCAATGACACCGTCACATGAGCGAGGAAAAGCGTCAGTGGGACCCCTTACAGAGCACGCATGTCGCACGCCGGAGTTTTTTTGTCCGAAGATTCAAAGCCCAGCCAAGAGAGCCATTCTCTTGGCTGGGTTCTGGTTGCTGCGTGTGATCCCTGTTTTCAGTATCAGACCGGCTATCATTGGGGGGATCGCTACGGTCTTCAAGCCCTTCCGAAGTTCGGGATCGCCACATTTCACTGCATTGGCATCGACGCGGCACCTCGCTATGACTTTCGCGCAATGGCAGTGAACAACTAGCGTACAACCTGTTTATAACCTGGCTGTTAACAGGTTCCTCTACGTATTTCAGACTTTCTGAACATAGGCACGGCCTGTCCTGTTGGAGATGAGGCGCAGGACAGGCCGTCAGAGACAGCTTTAAGCTGCCCCGCCGATGACTTCTTCCGTGAAAGGGGCTGACACGGAAAAGGTCATCAGGTCCGAGACCCAGCCGGTTTCAGTCGCCTTATCGGCGGCATAGGCTGCGGCTTCTTTCTTTTTCATCTTTGAAACTTGCGCGGCGGTTTCCTCTCTGCAGGCCTCAATAAAGCTCCGGTGAATGACATTGAGTTTCACGCGGGAAAAATAGTTCTCAGCGATCGGCTGGAAATGGTCGGCGATGGCAACGCCAAGAGCCGCGCCGGTCCGGTCTCCGTGTTTGGTACCGGACCCGACAAGATAGTTCATAATCTGCAGTCAACGTACCTTCACTGATCAGATGTTCAACTGCGCGACAACGACGCCCCCTACCTGTCACCAGATAATGGCCCCGTTTTTCGCCCGAACGGATAATGAGGTTTTGCAGCAGGCCCTTAGCGGCAATACTCGCGGCCAGCGCCGAAATACTGTCCTGATCAATTTTCCTGCGCACGTTTTTCGGATCAAGGGCCATTTTTTGAACGGGACTTTGATTTCTTTGTTGTTGTTGGTTTTGGTCATTGGCTCATCTCCTGTTTCCCGAAACTCGCTGGATCGGTTCGTTTCGTTTTCCACATCGTGGAAATGGGAGAGGTCTGTCAGGGACCGGAGAAGGGGGTATCCTTGACCGGCCGGGAGCGAAACCCCGCTACTAACGGAATGACTGGCGCGGCCAGACGGATATCTGCGCAGCAGATCCGCGCGAGCGACCGTTACTTGAACAGGCCGATTCAAATACGGATTGTGACGTTGGAATGTCTTGCCGGCAGGAGGCTCTTTTGAGACTTCTGTCGGCATTAGATATTCCCGGCAGAGTTCGTGTTTGGTTCGGTGGAGACCGCAAGGCGGTAAGGAATTTTCGTTTTCAGGCTGTTAAGATAGCACCCCTTCGCAGCGCCGAGCTCGAAACGGTGAGAAGCGGACCAGAGCCGGCCTTCATGCTACAGCTCTCTAGGTCCGCTTGTGGGGCGTCTTCAAGGTCAGTTTAGAAGGTCAGATTTCCTTAAGACGCATTTCCATATCTGCCAACGCCGCAAGAAAAGGGGCGGGTCCGAAGCTGATACGACACACACCAAGCGCGGCTACCTGATCGATCAGTTTAAGATTTCCCATCATCATGACATTCACGGGCAACGTGGCGGCCTCCACGAGGCTGGAGATCAGTGCGGTGTCTGTCAATCCCGGCACAAAGAAGCCGTCCGCCCCCGAGTCGGCAAATGCTGCTTCGCGCTCCTTCGCTTCGGGCATGCGTGCCCTGTGCGCAAGGGTCAGGTAGGCATATTCAACTTCCCAAACGATGTTCTTGGTGAGGCCAGCATTGTAGAGACGACGTTCGGCATCGGTCCATGCGCCGTCTCCGAAGCAGAAATCATGCTGGAGAACCGTCTTCAAGATGTCAATGCTTGAACCTGAGTGCCGGTAGATGCGGAAACCTGTCCAAATTTCAAATTTGCAACCTCAGGACTTAGTCAGGATGTTGGATTGGCAACCAAACGTGGTTGTGATCATCGGAGGAAGAATTTGGGAAACAGACGATATCCAGGCACCACTCTTGCGAGTTTAACCGCCGTAGTTTTTCAATCTGCCAGCTTGCAGGAAGAATCTGCATCGCAATACAAAGATATGATAGCACTGATTTTTCCTGATTGCTTAACGATAAGCACCTAGGGATAGCAGATCATATATCGGAGTTCCCGATTACCCACGCCTTCCAGTTCCATTTATCTTCAGATTTACTTTGTCCGCATAGATTGGCAGTCCTGCCTCCATGCCATAAATGCTCCGGAAAAATCCACCTGAAACTTCGAAAGTCACGAGACCTTGGGTCGCTTTGTTGTTTATCTTCACGAAAAGCTTGGTACGTTTTTTTTGCCCGCGCAGCGCCAATAGGCCTTCGACTTCAGCTGTGTATTTCCCCGTGATGCGTATCCGGGTACTTTGGAACTCGGCAACCGGATGATTGGCGACATCGAACATGGCCGAACTCTTCAAAAAGCCCGTGATTCTCGGGTTGTTCGTTTCAACGCTTCTGAGATCAACATTAACGCT
>NZ_JAILWL010000500.1 GCF_025698965.1 Roseibium sp. | reverse complement strand
CTTCCGGCGCTCCCTCGATCCGGGCAAGCACCAGATGGATTATGTTTTCCACCATGTCGTGTTCGCCAGCGGAGATGAAGATCTTCGTCCCGGAAATCTTGTAACTGCCATCAGGTTGAGGAACGGCTTTTGAACGGATGAGACCGAGATCGGTACCGCAATGGGGTTCCGTGAGGTTCATGGTGCCGGTCCAAGTACCGGCAATCATGTTGGGCAGGTATTTTTGCTTCTGGTCGTCGGTTCCATGCAACGTCAGGGCCGCGACGGCACCGGCAGTCAGGCCTGGATACATTGAAAATGCCATATTCGCCGATGAAGCATATTCATTGAAGATGGTGGCAAGCGTGTGCGGCAAACCCTGTCCGCCGAAATCGGGATCTGCGGAAAGTGTTCCCCAACCGCTTTCACAAAATGCGTTATAGGCCTCTGAAAAGCCTTTGGGTGTTGTCACTTTTCCATCGTCATGACGGATGCAGCCTTCCTGATCACCGCTCTGGTTCAATGGTTGCAGAACCTCTTCGGCAAATTTGCCGCCTTCTCGCAGAATTGCTTCCACGAGATCGAGCGGGGCATCCGAAAAACCCGGCAAATTGGAATAGCGTTCATAGCCGAATACGTCTTTCAACAGGAAAAGCGTGTCTTCGACGGGCGCGGAATAGCTCGGCATGGAAATCCTCCCAGATCTGCCGGTTTGTTTGAACTTTACGTTTCCGTAAACGTCACCTTGAGCTGTATATACGCGTCTAATTCGTGTCCGGCAAGTGGTGTCCCTAGGGAAGGGATGACAAAAATTTTTGCCTAAAATAGGTCATTTGGCTAGTTTTTTGTGAGCTGGCTTTACGGATTCGTGTTTCCACGGTCAGTTTTTCAAATTTTCGTCAGAAGTGGCTTCGCACGTAGTATTGCGATTCTTAGCAAATGAGAGGTTGTGTGATATTGCGAAATGCAATCCAGGAGGGCGTGTGCCACAAAAAAAGCCGGCGCGTGAAGGCGCCGGCCATATTTGGAAACTGGTTGCCGGAATGGATCAGGCTTCTTCGGCTTCCTTCTGTTTCAGCATGCCGGAAACAATCTCCACTGTGCGGGAGAGTTCCTCGATTGCCTGCTCGATGTCCTTGCGCTGGTCTTCAAGTACGGCGATCTGTTCGTTGAATTTCGAGAGTGCCACCCTCAACTGGGTTACCTGACCGTCACGCAGATCATATAGGTCGAGCATGTCGCGGATTTCCGACAGGGAAAATCCGACCCGTTTGCCCATCAGCACCAGCTTGAGGCGCGCACGGTCGCGACGGTTGTAGATCCGGTTCAGGCCATCGCGTTTCGGGTTCAGGAGGCCTTTGTCTTCGTAAAACCGCAACGTCCGCAACGTGCAGTCGAATTCCTTGGCGAGGTCGCCAATGGAGAATTGGGTTTTTTTGGTGCTGTCATCGCTGGCAGACACCACGTCAACAAGATCATCTTCGTTCAGGATGGAAAGCGCTTCGCTCATAAGTAGTTACTCAATCTTCAGCCGTTCTCCGGCTCATTGTTGATGTTTTACGGTTCTGCGAAACCGGGGCCGAAGAATTTATCTTCGGCACATTACCGGTGATGAGGATGGTGCACAGTAATAGGCCGGTTTCTTGAACTCTATTTAGCTTACGTTTGCGTTAAGGTCCAGTGGCGTAAGCATTGGTCCTTATTGTTCGTTAACGATTGACGGGTGATTCGCCCGGAATTTTGGCTTCAATCATCTGTTTTCATTCGAAAACGGTGCATTTTCGCAAATAGCGAGACCGATTAACGCCCTGTTTACCCTAAGTCGACAAAGTCTATTAAAACGCTGCGTCTCGTCCCGTCTTTGCGCGAGAATAGGTGCAGCCTGCAAAATCCGCGGCCCGAAGGGCCGTAAATCCAGGGTCAAGATATGCCGGCTTGGAAGAAACACGAGGCAGGACGCCGCGGCCGCGATGCGTATGAAAGCGACGACTTTTATGAAACGCCGCATCGCGAACCGGCACGCAGCCGGATTGAAAGGCTGACACGCACTGCGACAGCCCTGGGTCCCGGACTTGATCCGCGCAGGAATAACGGCCGCGATGAAGACCTGGATGCAGTCGCCGACGAATTGGACAGACTGCTGTCCGCCCATGGAGACACTGTTGCGCATCGGCCGGAAGAGACGAGGCGATCAGCCCGGTCTTTCCCGCATCGCCGCGCGCCCATGCGCGAAACGGCAATGCCGTCTCGCGATGCAAGCATGGATGAAGTTATGGGAGCGCTGGACCGCCTGGACGAACAGGTTCAGGGTCTGGCGAACGCAGACATGCCTAGAGAAACTTTCCGACCTTCCTCATCGAGATCTGAACGGCGTCCGGGCCGCTACGCAATGGACAATCTGCCGGATGATGACGACTATGCCGACAGCTATTATTACGATGACGCCGAAGGTAATGATTACGACATTCACGACTATGCAAATCATCCGGCACGCATTCGCGAAACACGCGCACGCCGGGATGCGTCCATGCATGTCTACAAGGATCTGGGACGGCGCATTGACGCTCTGAGAGCACCGCAGGAACAAGCTCTCAATCAGGTGCGCGAGGAACTTGGGTCGCTCCGCGATGCGTTGGGTGGCATCAGCCGAGGCACAACCGAAACTGTCGGTCGCCAGAATGCCGAGTTGCGGCGTCTTGCCGATATGATCGAGCGTCTGCGTGCCGACAAGAAAAACGACCAGTTCGCCCGGGATGTCCGCAAAGAGGTCGCCGACCTCAAGTCAATGGTCGGACGCACCAATGTTGAAGGGGCCCTGCAAACGCTTGAGCATGGGTATTCCCATATTCTTCAGCGTCTTGATGAACTGTCCCGTGCGTCTGTCGACCCAAGGATCCTGAAAGGTGTCACGGCGCGGCTGAACGAGATCGAGGATGCGTTTGCCGCTCTGCCGCGTTCCGAGCACATGGTTGTTCTGGAAGACCGGGTCGTCAGCATTGCCGAACGCATGGAAGAGTTGCTGCAACGAAAGGGACATTCGGAAATCGAACCGCTTCGGGTGGAACTCAGAGAAGTTCGTGATTTCGTTGAGCAGATCGATATCAAGGGGCTGGTCGAAGGCATCGACGACCGCATGAAATTCGTCTCCGGCCGGCTGGACGACCTGGAAGTTCTGGCCAGGGAGCAACGTGGCCTGGACACGCGCCTGTCGGCTATGGAAGAGCGGATGCCGGAGCCGGAAACCATCAACCGGTTGCAGGGGCGTCTGGAAGACATTGTTGGCATGATGGCCGATGATAGGGCCAATCCGGCGGATCAGGAGCATTTGACTCAGGTCGATCAGCGCCTCAACGACATTGTCGATCGTCTGGAGCGCATGGAACAGGCCGGTCCTCTGCGTTCCGGCGATACCGAGGCTTTCGATGCCTTGGCGCAGCGTCTTGAAAAGATCTCTGGCAAGATTGACGCGATTGAAAAGAAAGCGTCCCGGCCGGTGCCGGTTCTCGACGCAGCGGCAATGCGCGCCGGAAATGGACAGGACAACAAGTTCCTGACTGATTTGCAGGATCGGTTGAACGTCCTGACGGAACGTCTCGAGCAGCCGCAGGATAATGTCACGGCGTCGGACCTGGACAAATTGCGCCAGGAAATCGGATCGATGCGGGCCAGCGTTGCTGCGCCAGTGTCGACCGAAGCTCTGGAAAAACGGATCTCCGACCTTGCGCAGATCGTTTCGAGTGGCGCGGACGCTACCGATGATGATCGGTTCGAGCAGTTGGGCGAGAAGGTTGCCGCTCTTGCCGAGCAAATCGAAAACACAACTGCGCAAACACACGACATTGAAAAGTTCTCACCGGTCCTGGAGCGAATAGAACAGAGCCTTCAGCAATCCCGATCCGAAGCAGTCGAGATCGCGAAACAGGCTGCACAGGAAGCCGTGGCGAGTGCCTCGGCGGGCGAGAGCGATCAATATGAAGAAGCGATCAATGCCCTTCAAGGGGACTTGCGGCGCCTTCTGGACGCTGCCGAGGGAAGCGAAGAGCGGACCCGCAATACATTTGACGGAGTGAAGTCGGTTCTCGGCTCGCTGACCGAGCGTCTGGACAACCTTGAGCGGATCGAGCCTCCGCGGAAAGAGCCTGTCGCAAGCGAGCCGCTGTCGGCTGCAGCAGAAAGCCTGACGTCCTACGACATTTTCTCGCCGCTCGATAACAAGGAGCAGGCACCGGCCTTCGTCAAAGCGCCGGAACATACGCCGGAAACCGACGAACCGCAGACCACGCTTTCAGACATGGAAGCCGAGCGACCAGAGAACCGCGCCAGGGATCGGAAGGCCGACTTCATCGCGGCCGCAAGGCGCGCGGCACAGGCTGCGTCCGCCGAAGCTGCCAAGCTTGAAAAGCAGCAAAAAACCGACACGGGCACCGAGGTTGCAGACGAGGAACGTGGCAAGGCACGGGTTGGCTGGCTGCGGAATGTTCTGAAGCGCGACAAGTCCAAAGGGGCAGAGGCCAAAGAGGAAGACGCCGCACCGTCGGATGATCTGGAACTCAGCTCCGAAGATGTCGCGGACACCGCATTCGAAGCACAGGATGCTCCGGTTCTGCCGGGTGATCGTCCGGCTCCT
>NZ_JAILWL010000050.1 GCF_025698965.1 Roseibium sp. | reverse complement strand
ACAATGAATTCACCGTGAATGAGCTGGGCAAAAACGGCATGACCACCGGTCCTGTGAGCGACGCCATGGCCGCTGAGCTCCGCCAGATTGGAGAGACCATGACCGCCGAGTGGCTGGAAACTGCTGGTGACGGCGGCAAGGCCATCGTGGATGCATTCAAGGCAGCACAACAATAAGCTGCTGGAATGACTAAGTTTCTGTCCGGCGGCTTCGTCGGGCAGAACTCACGAAAAGGGGAACGGTGGTGGCTTTATTCAGGGTGTTACGGACCAGTCTCGATGCGATGTACAGATTTGCAGGCTATCTGGCTGCGGTCTTTCTGATACTGATCCTGGTTTTTGTCGCGTTGCAGATGGTGGCCCGCTGGGGTGGCAGCATAATTACGGGCGCACCGGATTTTACCGGCTATTGCATGGCGGCGGCCTCATTTCTCGCGCTGCCCTACGCCCTGAATGGCGGCGCACATATCCGCGTCAGCCTTTTGCTCAATGCCTTGGGGCGATATCGCAAATATGGAGAGTTATGGTGCTGGGTTATTGCCAGTTATCTGACGTTTCTCTTTGCCCGCTACGCGATCAAGATGACCTATGAAAGCTACAGGTTCAACGAAATCAGCCAGGGACAGGATGCCTGGCCGATCTGGATTCCGCAGATTTCGATGACCGTGGGCACGGTCCTTCTGGCCGTTTGTGCTTTCGACAATCTCGTTTCAACACTGTTCACCGGACGGGACAACATCCATTCCGCCGGTTTCAATCCGCACGGGGAGTAAACCATGGAAGAGTTCTACCTCGTTGCGATTTTCCTGTTCGTGCTATTCCTGTTGCTGGGAACGGGCGTCTGGGTCGGGTTGGCCCTTTTCGGCGTTGCATATCTCGGACTTGAAATGTTCACCTCGCGTCCGGCGGGCGACGCAATGCTGACCCGTATCTGGACCGGTTCGTCGAGCTGGACACTGACGGCGCTTCCGCTGTTCATCTGGATGGGAGAAATCCTGTTTCGAAGTCGACTGTCCCAGGACATGTTCCGGGGTCTCAGTCCATGGATGCAGCGCCTTCCGGGCGGTCTGGTTCACGTCAACATCGTCGGCTGTACGATCTTTGCTGCGGTTTCAGGCTCTTCGGCAGCCACTTTGACGACGGTTGGCAAGATGTCCATTCCTGAACTGCGCAAGCGCGGTTACCCGGAATACATGACCATCGGCACTCTTACCGGCGCGGCAACGCTTGGCTTGATGATCCCGCCATCACTGACGCTGATCGTCTATGGCGTGGCAGTCGAGCAATCGATCTCCAAGCTGTTCATGGCCGGCATTCTACCGGGCATCGTGCTGGCCGGCTTGTTCATGGCCTATGTTGCCGGTTGGTCCTTCGTGCGACCAAGCGAAGTGCCTGTCATCTCCAACCGGATGAACTTCCGCGAGAAGCTCAACGAAAGCCGGTTTCTGATCCCGATTATCATCCTGATACTGGTGGTGATCGGGTCCATGTATGGCGGTTGGGCAACAGCGACAGAGGCCGCTTCCATTGGCGTGATCGGTGCATTCGTTCTGGCTGCAGCCCAGGGGTCGCTGACCAAGAAAGCCTTTATCGAGAGCCTTTTGGGAGCGACGCGAACCTCTGCCATGATTGCTCTCATCCTGATGGGCGCAACCGCATTGACGCTCGCAATGGGCTTCACGGGGTTGCCCAGGGCTTTGGCGGAATTCATCGAAAGCATGCAGCTTTCCCGTTTCTCACTGCTGATGGCGCTGATGTTGTTCTACATCGTTTTGGGCATGTTCCTGGACGGTATTTCCTCGGTTGTGCTGACGATGGCCATTGTTCAGCCCATGGTGGAGAGTGCCGGCATCGATCTGATCTGGTTTGGCATCTTCATCGTGATCGTGGTCGAGATGGCACAGATCACACCACCGATCGGCTTTAATCTGTTCGTCATGCAGGGGATCACCAAGCATGAGATGGGCTACATCGCAAAGACGGCTTTACCGCTCTTCATGATCATGGTGGTCATGGTCTTCGTGATGATCTTCTTCCCGGATCTTGCAACCTATCTGCCTGACAGCATGCGCAACGCCAGCGCCAGATGACGCTCGGCCACATTCTCAATTCTCCCGGCAAAGGTGATTGAGAGTGTGGCCGGGCCTACACTTTGTTTTGGCCTTCAAAAGGATCTCGCCATGCCAAATGCCAAGATCATTGCCGCAGTGGATTTGCACCACAGGGACTGGGACGCCTGTGTGGTCAAGGAAGCCATCATGCTGGCGCAAAGTCATGGAGCGCAGATCGAGCTTGTCTTCGTGATCCCGGATCAGCAGAACAGCTATGTGCAGGAATACATCCCCGCCGACATGCGCGACCGCGTTGAAATTGACGCCCGCAAGGACCTTGAAGCCTATGCTGCCGAATTCGACTGGCAGGGTGTTCCATTCACAACCGAAATCCTGCGCGGTGTTGTCTATGAAACGCTGATTGAAAGGGCGGATCAACTGCCGGCCCGCTTTATCGTGATCGGGGCCAACAAACCGAAGGTGAAAGATCTTTTTATCGGACCGAATGCGGCACGTGTCGCTCGCTACGCCTCGTGTTGTGTACTGGTGGTCCGGCCCGAATAACCTGCCGTGACAAGCGCTGAATTACTTCGGAGAGCTTTGTGAGCGACCATAAGATTGAAAGCATCCGGGTTCACCGGATACTGATTCCTGCCAAGGCGGTTCATTCCCATGGCAGTGGGGACGTTGCCGGTATCAACGTGGCAATCCTGGAAATCACGACGGACACCGGTATCACCGGCTGGGGGGAAGCGTCTCCCTGGCCTGTTTTTACCGGAACGTCGGAAGGCTGCGCGGCTGCGCTTCATGTTCATTTGCGACCGCATCTCATCGACCAGGACCCGGTGCAGGTCGAAAAACACATGTCGATGGCCGACAAGGTGATCGTCGGGCATCCAGAGGCAAAGGCGGCGCTCGAAATGGCGCTTCTGGACATCACCGGTCAGATCTGTGGTCTTTCCGTGTGTGAACTGGTCGGCGGCAAGATGCGCGACAGCATGGGCATGAGCTTTTCCGTCGCCAATCCCGATTTTGACGCGGATCTTGAAGATCTGGCCGCCCTGTGGGACGACGGCGTACGTATCTTTAAATTCAAGACCGGATTTGCAGGCCACAAATTCGACCTTATGCGCCTTGAAAAAATGCGCGAGATCTATGGTGACGAAGCCGATATCCGGATCGACTACAATCAAGGTCTTCTCGCCTATGACGCTGTGCGCTGCATTCGTGACCTGGAAACGTTCCGGCCAACCTTTGTCGAACAACCCGTCAAGATGCATGAACGTGAAGTCCTGGCCCATATCACTGACGTGATCGACACGCCGATCATGGCGGATGAAAGCGTGTTCGATCCCAAAGGCGCGCTTTATGGTGCCAGCATCAGGATGGCCGACATTTTCTCGCTCAAGATCATGAAATCCGGTGGCATCCGCCGTGCGCTCGAAGTGGCGGCCATTGCCCGTGCTGCCGGGATTGAGATCTATGGCGGCTGCATGTTCGAGACCGGCCTGGCGCATGCTGCCGGAGCGCATCTGATGGCTGCGGTCCCGGATCTTGTGCTGCAGTGTGAATTCTACATGGCAACTTATTACGCCGAGGACGATATCCTCACAGAGCCGTTCCCTGTGAGGAATGGACGGGTCTTTGTACCTGAAGGGCCGGGGCTCGGTGTCACTGTGGACCCGGATAAACTCGACAGGTATTCCGTGGCGAAGCCACTGTCCTGAAACCGAAATGGGATTTCGGTTCAGGGAACTGCCGGACAGATCCAGAAGGGAACTGTCCGGTGCGACGGTGCTTTAACCGGCTCTAACCTGCTGGATGAAGCTGGTCACCTCGACCTTGAGCCTTTCGGACTGGGTTGAGAGTTCATGAGAAGCGGATGTGACCTGGCTGGCGGCAGCCCCTGCGTCCTGTGCCGCTTCGCTGACGCCGGCAATATTCTGGTTCACATCATTTGTACCGGTCGCCGCTTCCTGGACGCTTCGTGAGATTTCCTGTGTGGTAGCACCCTGTTCCTCCATTGCCGCGGCAATGGCCGTCGCAACGCTGTTGAGATGTGCAATCCCGTCTGAAATTTCCGACATTGAGGCAACCGCGTCTTTCGTGGCGGTCTGGACGTCCTCGATCTGGCGATTGATTTCTTCGGTTGCCTGGCCCGTTTGTCCGGCAAGTTCCTTGACTTCCGAGGCTACCACGGCAAAACCCTTGCCTGCTTCACCCGCACGGGCGGATTCGATTGCTGCATTCAGCGCAAGCAGATTGGTCTGTTCAGCGATATCGGAAATGATCTTCACCACATCGCCAATCTTTTCGGCCTTGTTGGACAGGACCTCGATCTGCTGACTGGTGCAGTGTGCGCTTTCCACCGCATTTTGCGATGCTTGGGACGCCTGCGCCATCTGCTGGCTGATATCACCGATGGATGTTGCCATCTCCTCGGCCGCCGAAGCGACCGTTTGAACATTTGCCGACGCTTGCTCCGACGCTGCTGCAACGGTTGCGGCACGTCCGCTTGCCTGTTCGGAGACATTGACCATGGCTTCTGCCGTCGAGCTCAACTCTACGGACGCTGATGACACCGTTTCGATAATTGAACCGACCTTCAAGTCAAATGCGTCCGCCAGCTGCTGCATGGTCCTGCGCTTTTCGGTTTCTGCCTGTTCGGCGTCCTGAATCTGGCGCTCTTCAAGCTCGGCTTTCTGGATGGCGTTTTCCTTGAACACCTGAACGCATTTGATCATCTCGCCAATTTCATTGGACCGCATTGCCGGAAGTTCGGTTTCAAGATCTCCTTCCGCCAGGCGTGTCATGGATGAAATCAGCTGACGGAAAGACCTGTTGATGGTGCTGATCAGAAGAGCTGCCAATATCGTGGCAGCCAGCACCGCTCCCAGAGCTTGCAGGATCGATTGCCGCTGGTTGGCTTTGGCTTGTGCCTCAAGGTCGGTGAGGTCCTGTATCAGGCTTGCGCTCAACGCATCTTCAATGTTCTTCAAACCATTGATCTTTTGCGTGATCGTCGCAAACCAGGTGTTTGCCGTCAGACCGTCGAAGTTTCCTTCCAGGCCACCAGCCTTGATCACGTCGCGCATGCGCAGGACTTCGTTCGCGGCAGGACTTGCCAGAATTTTGTTGAACAGCGCCGTCTGTGCATCTGTTGCTTCGCTCAGGAACACCCTGTTGTAGGTGTCCTGAACAGAAATGAGCAGTTTGAAGCGGTCCATCAGCTCAGGTGTAAACTCACCGGCTGCCAATCCGCCGGAACCGACTGCACGTTCAATCCCCGCGCGCTCCTTGCCCTGAAGGTAGTTTGCATAGGCAAAAATTCTTCTCGTGACCGTCGGGTCGCTGCTCAGGGAAGACATTGTGCCAATCAGAGATAGGCTTTGTCCGTTAAGGCTGGTGAAATATCCGATCGCGTCCTTCGACTGGATCGACTGTCGATCGATCTTCGCACGCACGTTCTCCATGCTCGCAGCGTTTTGAAGGAGTTGGTTCAGGTCGCTCGAAAACTCGTGGCCGAACTTCGAGGGATCAAATCCGTTCAGGAAGTTTGCAAGCGCCTGGCGATGGCTGTCGGTCAGCGTCCGTTGCTCTGCCAGTTCGCGAACAAAGCGCGTGCCACTGCTACCAAGGTAAACCGCTGTTGCACCACGTTCCTTCTGCTGCTCGTGGACAAGTGCACTCAATTGAACCGAGAGCCTGGCAAGCTGGTTCAGATTGGCGGTCTCCGACGAGATCCGGACTTCGTCCAAGACGTTGCGCCCGGCGAAGAATATTGTGGCAATGATTGGAATGGTGGCGATCAGCACGATCGCATACGAGATTTTCAGATTACGTAGCAGCGACATCGGTGTTTCAACTCGGTTTCAGGAGGAAGCGATATTCCGACTGTTGTTTTGCTTATTCCGAGGAAGGCGAGACACTTATAGAAATCGATGATTAACGAAGGCTGTAACGGTGTTGTAAGTAGTTTAACTTAACGCATTGGTTGCGAGTGTTGGGCTTTCTGCCGACAAATTCTGCTGCAACGGTGCTCGAAGCGCACAATTCTGCGGTATTTGAGGCAAACGAATATGTTCAGATGAGTTCTGGAGAGAATTCCGATCTCGGATACTGCGTCAATGTGTCTGCATTCCGACAGGTTGACCGCCAATCAGTCAATTGTTGCGGAAATTGAAGAACTCGGGAATGCCCGCATCTGCCACAATCGATACTGGAGGATCTGCGACGGTCAAATTCAACGTGACCACAGTGGTCCCGATGAAGCGCAACCGAACGCGGGCGCGCAGTTCTTTTTCTGCCGTTGAGGATTGCTCATGTTCGCTGCCTTCGGCAGTGTTTTAGTGCCGGACAGGACCGAACTCAGCACTCTGGCAGGTTGACCGCCAGGCCGCCAAGAGAGGTTTCCTTGTATTTCTCCCGCATATCCTGACCGGTCTGCCGCATGGTTTCTATGCAATTGTCCAGCGGCATGAAATGGGCACCATCTCCATGAAGAGCCAGCGAAGCGGCTGAAACAGCCTTGATCGCCCCCATGCCGTTACGCTCGATACAGGGCACCTGCACAAGCCCTCTTACGGGATCGCAGGTCATGCCGAGGTGATGTTCCAGCGCGATTTCGGCGGCATTCTCGATTTGCTCGTTGCTGCCGCCAAGAGCGGCACAAAGACCGGCTGCAGCCATGGCGGATGCCGAACCGACTTCTGCCTGACAACCGCATTCTGCCCCGGAAATCGAGGCATTGTGCTTGATCAGGCCACCGATGGCTGCCGCGGTCAGCAGGAACGTATCGATCCCCTCCCGCGAGGCATCGACACAATGGTCGCGATAGTACCGGATAACGGCGGGAACAACACCGGCTGCCCCGTTGGTCGGAGAGGTGACGACCTGGCCACCGGCAGCGTTTTCTTCATTGACCGCCATCGCGTAGACCGACAACCAGTCATTGACCATATGCGGTTGCTGACTATTGGAACCACTCTGGCTCAAAAGGCGTTGATGGATCGCCTTTGCGCGGCGTTTGACGCTCAATCCGCCGGGCAGGGTGCCGTCCTGTGACAGGCCGCGCTCGATGCAGTTGTCCATGACCTTCCAGATGGCGTCGAGCCTTGAGTTCAGAACGTCCTCCCCGAGTACTGATTCCTCGTTGACCCGCTTCATCTGTGCTATCGAGAGACCTGACTTCGTCCCCATTTTCAGCATTTCTGTGGCCGAACCGAACGGAAAGGGGTAGCCGACCGCTTCCTTTTCGTCATGAAGATCTGCGCCTGGAGCGTTTTCAGTGGCGATCAGCTCGGCCTCGGTCATGACGAAACCACCGCCGATGGAGTAGTAGGTGTCTGCCAGAAGAATGGAACCATTTGCGTCAAACGCAGTCAGTTTCATCCCGTTCGCGTGAAGTGGCAGGGCCGGTCCAAAATCAAAGACGAGATCCGAATCCGGGTCGAATTTGACATTGCCACAGGCGGGAACCGTCAGGGTCGATGCCTCGTGCAGTTCCGCCAAGCGTTTTTCTGCCAAATCGGCGTCGACCGCGTCAGGCCGGAACCCCAGCAGTCCCAACATCACCGCCCGATCGGACGCGTGTCCCTTGCCGGTGAATGCGAGCGAACCGTGTAGAGAAGCAGTGATCCTGTCGACGGCGCTCGGTTTGAATTTGCCGTTTTCACCAGTCGACAGCCGATCGAGAAAATCGACCGCGGCGGTCATCGGTCCCATCGTGTGAGACGATGACGGTCCAATGCCGATCTTGAAGATATCAAAGACGCTGAGAAACATGGTTTTGGGCTCTGTAATCACGCGGCGCCATCAGTGGCGCCGCGTTTTGTTTCAGGTCATTCTGCGGCTTCCGCGTAGTCGGACATCGGCGGACAGGTGCAGATCAGATTCCGGTCCCCATAAGCGTTGTCGACCCGGTTGACTGGCGACCAGTATTTGTCGACATCCAATGAACCTGCCGGATAGCAGGCCTGCTCACGGCTGTACGGACGGTTCCATTCGCCGATGAGATCGGCCACGGTGTGCGGCGAATTCTTCAGCGGGTTGTTTTCCGGATCCATCTTGCCGTCGATAATGTCCTGGGCTTCCGCACTTATGGACAACATCGCATCGCAGAACCGGTCGAGCTCGGCTTTCGGCTCGGACTCGGTCGGTTCAACCATTAGCGTTCCGGCGACGGGCCAGGACATGGTTGGTGCGTGGAAGCCGTTGTCGATCAGGCGCTTGGCAATGTCCTCAACGCTAACTCCGGCACTTTCGGCCAGCGGCCGCGTGTCGAGAATGCACTCATGTGCCACCCGTCCGGTTTCGGACGTGTAGAGGATATCGTAGTCCTTCTGCAGACGTGCCGCGATGTAGTTGGCATTCAGGATTGCAACCTTTGTGGCCTGGGTCAGACCCTGGCCACCCATCAGCAGAACATAAGCCCAGCTGACCGGCAGGATTGACGGCGAACCGAACGGTGCAGCCGACACCGGCCCAACCGTTGAGCCGTATTCCGGATGGCCTGGCAGATAAGGCTCCAGATGGGCCTTGACGCCGATCGGACCCATGCCCGGACCGCCGCCGCCATGCGGAATGCAGAAAGTCTTGTGCAGGTTCAGGTGACTGACATCGCCGCCGATCATGCCCGGTTGGACCAGGCCGACCATCGCATTCATGTTCGCGCCATCGATATAGACCTGACCGCCGTGGTCATGAGTGATCTGGCAGACTTCCTGAACCGTCTCCTCAAACACGCCGTGTGTCGAGGGATAGGTAATCATGCAGGCTGCAAGATCTGCGGAATACTGCTCCGCCTTTTCCCGGAAGTCGGCAATGTCGATATTGCCGTGGTCGTCGGATTTGACCGGAACCACCTTGTAACCGACCATCTGTGCGGATGCCGGGTTGGTGCCGTGGGCAGAAGTCGGAATCAGACAGATGTTGCGATGACCCTCACCGCGCGCCCTATGGTAGTTGCGGATGGTCAGAAGACCCGCATATTCACCCTGTGCGCCGGAATTCGGCTGCTGGCTGATAGCGTCGTAGCCGGTGATCTGACAGAGTTTGTCATTCAGATCGGAGATCATCTCGTGATAGCCGGCCGCCTGATCTTCCGGCACGAACGGGTGCAGGTTGGAAAATTCCGGCCATGTGACGGGGATCATTTCGATGGTTGCATTCAGCTTCATCGTGCAGGATCCGAGCGGGATCATGGCCCGATCCAGCGCCAGGTCACGGTCTGCCAGGCGCCGCATGTAACGGGTGATTTCCGCTTCAGCCCGGTTCAGGTGGAAGATCGGATGCGTGAGATACTCGCTTTCACGCAGGGCGTGCTGCGGCAGGCGGTACTCGCGGTTCGCCTCACTGTCATCCACCATGTCGCCGCCAAAGGCGCGCCAGACGGCTTCAATCGTCTCCGGGCGGGTTTGTTCGTCAAGTGAAATACCGACGCGGGTGTCGCCGACTTTGCGAAGGTTGATGCCGTTTTCAACCGCGGCATTCAGGACAACGCCCTGAAGAGCGCCGACTTCGACGGTAATCGTGTCGAAGAAGACGTCGGGCTGGACTTCAAAGCCGAGGGACTCCAGACCTTTTGCCAGCCGGGAGGTTTTGCGGTGAACCGACTGTGCGATTGCCTTGATGCCGTCGGGCCCATGATAGACCGCGTACATGGACGCGATGACGGCCAACAGAGCCTGAGCGGTGCAGACGTTGGAGTTTGCTTTTTCGCGGCGGATATGCTGTTCGCGGGTCTGCAAGGCAAGCCGGTAGGCTTTCTTGCCGCGGCTGTCGACGGATACGCCGATGATCCGGCCCGGCATGCTGCGTTTGAAAGCGTCCTTGCAGGACATGTAAGCGGCGTGTGGGCCACCAAAACCAAGAGGGACGCCAAAGCGCTGGGTCGAGCCAATCGCAATATCGGCACCCATTTCGCCTGGCGATTTCAGGAGCGCCAATGCCAAAGGGTCGGCGGCCACGACAGCCAGTGCCTTGTTTTCGTGAAGCTTGCTGATGATGTCCGTGAAATCACGAACATGACCGTAGGTGCCCGGGTATTGGAAGATCGCACCGAAGACTGTGGCCGGATCCAGGTCATCCGGATTGCCGACGACGACGTCAATACCGAGGGGCTCCGCGCGGGTCTCGATCACCGCGATATTCTGCGGGTGACAGTTTTCATCCACGAAGAAAGTATTGGCCTTGGACTTGGCCGACCGCTTGGCCATGGTCATGGCTTCCGCTGCCGCGGTGGATTCGTCGAGCAGCGACGCGTTGGCAATATCCAGTCCGGTCAGGTCGGAAACCATTGTCTGGAAGTTCAGGAGCGCTTCGAGGCGGCCTTGAGAAATTTCCGGCTGATAGGGCGTGTAAGCGGTGTACCAGGCCGGGTTTTCAAGGATGTTGCGCAGGATAGGAGCCGGCGTCGTGGTGCCGTAGTAACCCTGACCGATCAGGGAGGTCAGGACTTTGTTCTTGTTGGCAACTTCACGCATGTAAAACAGCGCGTCGCGTTCGGACAGACCCGGACCACCCCAATCCAGTGCTTCTTTCTGGCGAATGGACGGTGGAACAGTTGCATCAATCAAGGCATCGAGACTTTCGAAGCCAACGACCTTCAGCATCTCGTCCATTTCAGTTGGAGACGGGCCGATATGCCGGCGATTGGCAAAGTCATAGGCCTGGTAAGTGGTGATTTCAAATGGCATTTCTGCGCTCCTTTAGCCGATAAAGGCCTTGTAGCCGTCTAGATCCATCAAGTCATTAAGCTGGGAGGTGTCGGACAGTTTGATCTTGTACAGCCAGCCGTCGCCTTCCGGGCTTTCGTTCAACTTGGCGGGGTTGTCAGCAAGTGCTTCATTGGCTTCAACGATTTCGCCATCGACCGGTGCGTAGATTTCAGACGCTGCCTTGACCGACTCAACCACGCCGATTTCTTCGCTCTTTTCGAACGTGTCACCGCTGTCTTTCTGCTCGACATAAACGATTTCACCAAGCTGCTCGGCGGCATGAGCGGTAATCCCGAGTGTGGCGGTGTCGCCGTCCACGGTAAGCCACTCGTGTTCTTCGGAATAATACGTGGTCATTGGGTCTCTCCCTGATGAGAACGTCTCCGCCAGATCTCGGCACATGAATTGCGGTTCGGAGACGTGTTATTACGATGAGTTAGTGCGTTTCAGCGATTTAGCGAATGGTGGTCGGCCTAGCGCTTGTAGTTCTGCTGCACGAAAGGCAGCGAAACGATTCCGGCAGGTTGCGCCTTGCCACGAACGATCAGATTGACCTTGGTCCCCGGTTCCGCATCGGCGGTAGCGACGTATCCCAAAGCGACAGGACCGCCAACGGTCGGACCGAAACCGCCGGATGTGATTGCACCGATGCTTTCGCCGCCGGTGTTCTGCACTTCTACGCCTTGACGTGCCGGGGCGCGTCCTTCCGGTTTGATGCCCACGAGTTTGCGCGAGGTGCCGTCAGCAATATCACGCTGGATGCGCGCAGCGCCCGGGAAACCGCCTTCTTCACGGCGACGTTTCTGGATCGCCCAGATCAGAGACGCTTCAATCGGTGACGTGTCATTGTCGATGTCGTTGCCATAAAGGCAGAGCCCGGCTTCAAGCCGCAGGGAATCGCGTGCGCCGAGACCGGCCGGTTCGCAGTTCTCGTCCGCCAGGAATGCCCGGGCGATTTCAACGGCCTTGTCTTCCGGGATCGAGATCTCGTAACCGTCTTCACCGGTGTAACCGAGGCGCGAAATCCGGCATTCAACGCCATTGATCTCGCCGACAATGGTCTCCATGAATTTCAGTTCGCGGGCGGCAGGACAAAGGGTGCCGACCACGTCTTCAGCTTTCGGCCCCTGGACGGCGACCAGGGCGCGATCGAAGATCTCTGTCACCTCAACGCCGTCGAGATGCCTGGCCATATGCGGAATATCCTGATGGCGCATGGATGCGTTGACAACGACGAAGAAATGGTCGCCGGCATTGGAGACGATCAGGTCGTCCATAATGCCGCCGTCGTCATTGGTGAAGAAAGAGTATCGGGCCTTGCCTTCCTTCAGCGCGGTGAAGGCCTGCGGGCAGATGGTTTCGAGTTTTTCGGCGACATTGTCGCCCTTCAGGATCACCTGCCCCATGTGGCTGACGTCAAACAGGGCCGCCTTTTCGCGACACTGCTTGTGTTCCCCCATGATGCCCATGGGATACTGCACGGGCATCTCCCAGCCGGCAAAGTCGACCATTTTTCCACCGAGCTCGACATGCAGATCATAAAGAGGGGTGCGTTTGGGGGCGTCAGCCATGTTCCCGGTCCTTTCTTTCACAATATTTTGGCGTCAGTTACGCACGACCATGACCGTACAATGCGCGTTGCGCACCACACGGGCAAGATTGGGGCCGATTTCATAATTCGGGAAATCGCCTTCGGCGGAAGCCATCACGATGAGGTCGACGCCTTCCTTGTGCGCGAATTTGAGGAGTTCGCGATAGACACTGCCCTCTTCGATATGGACAGGCACGTCCGCCGCATTGTTGGCGGAAAGGATCGCGGCAATCTTGTCCCGTACGAAATCCTTGGCGCCGGATCCATAACCGGCCGGCAGGTTGGGCAGCTGAATGATCTCTGGGATGACGGAAATGGCGTGTAGTTCGGCACCGTAGAACTTTGCCTGTTCCAGGGCCGTTGGCAGGGCCTTTTTCCACGAATTTTCATCCGTATGATCAATCGGCAAAAGAATTTTTGTGAACATCAGTCATCTCCGGAAACTGGGATGTCGGAAAGGGAGGGCCGTATGTCGGCCCTCCCGACTTTCACTTATTCGGCAGGGCGGGACTCGCCTTCTTCCGTCGCACCGTTGGAAGCGAAGAACTCCCTGGTGAGCTTGAAGACAATCGGGCTGAGAAGCGCCAGGGCAATCAGGTTCGGAATTGCCATCATCGCATTCAGTGTGTCAGCCAGCAGCCAGATAAAGCCGAGATCCGCGGTTGCTCCGAAATAGATCATCACGATCCACAGGATCCGATATGGCATCAATGCACGGTAGCCGAAGAAGAAGCCGACGCATTTCTCACCGTAGAACGACCAGCCGAGAATTGTGGTGAAGGCAAAGATCGAAAGAGAAATCGCGATCAGATAGCCCCCGACGCCTGGCAGGGAAGTCTCGAATGCCAGCGACGTCAGACCCGCGCCGGATTCACCGCTTGTCCAGGCACCGGAGGCAATGATTGCCAGACCGGTGATCGAGCAGACGATGATCGTATCGATGAACGTGCCGAGCATGGCGACGAGACCCTGGTTGACCGGGCCCTTGGTCGAGGCTGCTGCGTGGGCAATCGGCGCCGAACCGAGACCTGCCTCATTCGAGAAAACGCCGCGGGCAACACCAAAGCGGATTGCTGCCCAAACTGCCGCACCTGCAAACCCGCCTTGTGCCGCATGCGGTGTGAAGGCGTAGGTAAAGACGAGTTCCAGCGTTTCGACGATTGCACCGGCATGGATAAGCAGAACAAGCAGACCCGCAATGATGTAGCTGATGGCCATGAAGGGGACGAGTTTACCGGCAACAGCACCGATACGGGTGATCCCACCCAGGATAACGGCTGCAGTAAGCACCATCAGGACAACACCGGTAACGGACCTGTTGAGTTCGAAATTGGCTTCCAGCACATGCGCCACGCCATTGGCCTGTACGCCGTTGCCGATCCCGAAGGCGGCAATTGCGCCGAACAGGGCAAAGGCCCAACCCAGCCAGTGCCAATGCGAAGCCAGACCGTTCTTGATGTAATACATCGGACCGCCGACAAAGTTTCCAAGTTCATCGGTCTCGCGGTATTTCACGGCCAGTACGGCTTCCGCATATTTGGTTGCCATGCCGACCAGGGCGGTCATCCACATCCAGAACAGGGCACCCGGTCCGCCAAGAAAAATCGCTGTCGCCACGCCGGCGATGTTCCCGGTGCCGATGGTCGCCGAGAGCGATGTCATCAATGCATTGAACGGGCTGATCTGGCCCTCACCCTGGTTCGAGCGTCCCTTGAACAATAGGCTGAAGCCTGTTCCAAGGCGCAGGATCGGCATGAATTTCAGACCGACTTGCAGGAAGAAGCCAACGCCGAGAATGAGAACCAGCATGAGCGGTCCCCAAACAACGCCATTTATGGCCCCTACGATATTGTCTAACGCTTCCATGGTTTTCCTCCCAATGCGTTCAGTTTCAAGCTCCGGAAGTCTTCACACAGCAGCGCGACGTCCTTGGAGCGGCGAATTCTTCAGTCCCGGGATTTGGCTCAAGTGCGACGGGGACTGAAGAAAAGTTGTGATTCCATGCTTCTCAAGCGTGGATTGCGCGGCCGAGCGCGTCAAGACATGCTTCCTTGACCGCCTCGCCCATGGCAGGGTGCGCATGGCAGGTTCGGGCAATGTCTTCCACGGTCGCATTCCGGGTCATGGCCAGCACCAACTCGGCGATCAGGTCGCCGCCATGTGCGCCGCAGATATGGGCGCCGAGCAACTTGCCATCGGGACTGGCCAGAACCTTGACCGCACCGTCTGTTTCGCCGGTGGATCGAGCGCGGCTGTTGGCCATGAAATTGAATTTGCCGCTGATATATTCGGTGCCGCTGGTTTTCAGATCTTCTTCGGTCACGCCGACGGAAGCCACCTCCGGGTCGGTGTAAACAACGCCCGGGACAGTATTGTAATCGACGTGGCCATGCTCACCTGCAAGCGTTTCAACGCAGGCGACACCATCTTCCTCGGCCTTGTGCGCCAGCATTGGACCGGGGACGCAATCGCCGATGGCGAATATGCCTGGAACGGATGTCTCGAAAGTTTCATTCACTTCGATGAAACCGCGATTGTTGACCGCGACGCCGAGGGTTTCGAGCCCCAATCCGCGGGTGACGGGACGGCGACCGATGGCGACCAGCACCTTGTCGGCCTCCAGGCTTTCGGACACATCCTTGCCGAGCCGTTCCAGCGACAAGGTCAGTCCGCCCGGTGTTTTCTCAATCCCGGTCACCTTCCGTCCAAGTTGAAACTTCAGACCGCGCTTCGACAGCGCGCGTTGCGCCAGTTTGGCGATCTCGCCGTCAATTCCCGGAAGAATGCGGTCGAGGAATTCGACAACGGTTACTTTTGCGCCGAGGCGTGACCAGACCTGACCCAGCTCGAGACCGATGACACCTGCCCCGATCACCACGAGATGTTCAGGTACTTCCGCAAGTGCCAGGGCCCCGGTGCTGCTCAGGATGTCGGCTTCGTCAATCTCAACGCCTGGAAGCGGTGTGGGTTCGGATCCGGTGGCAACAAGAATGTTCTTTGCAGAAAGCGTGATTTCGCTTTCGCCTGTTGCCACCTGAACCTGGCCGGGCGCGGGGATCGAGGCCCAGCCTTCGATATGTTCGACGCCGTTTTTCTTGAACAGAAATGCAATACCCTTGGTCAGGTCTCCGACGATCTTGTCTTTCCGGCCCATCATGGCGCCAAGATCAAGTGTCGTTCCATCAACGCCGATGCCGTGGGCTGAAAGATGAGACAATTCCGCGAACTTCGCAGAGGACGTCAGCAGCGCCTTGGACGGAATGCAGCCGACATTGAGACAGGTCCCGCCGAGTGCTCCGCGTCCTTCGACGCAGGCGACGTTCAACCCGAGCTGCGCTGCGCGGATGGCGGCAACATATCCACCCGGCCCACCGCCAATGACGACAAGATCAAAGCTTTGCATCAGGATCGCCTCAGTGTTTGTCGTAGATCGGGAAGCGTTTGCAGAGGTCTGAAACCTGCGCGCGCGTTGCCGCTTCAATGGCTGCATCCCCGTCCGGATTATCCGCCAGTGCATCCAGCACGTCGCTGATCAGATGGCCGATCTTGCTGAATTCTTCCGGTCCGAATCCGCGTGAGCAGCCTGCTGCCGTTCCCAGACGGACACCGCTGGTGATCGTCGGTTTTTCGGGGTCGTTCGGAACGCCGTTCTTGTTGCAGGTGATGCCTGCGCGTTCCAGAGCGGCTTCTGCCGCGTTACCTTTCACACCCTTGGGGCGCAGATCGACCAGCATCAGATGATTGTCGGTACCGCCGGAAACTATGGCGCATCCCCGTGCAATCATGACATCGGACAGCGCTCTGGCACTGTCGACGACCCGCTGGCAATAGTCCTTGAAATCCGGCTTGAGCGCCTCGCCGAAGGCAACAGCCTTGGCAGCAATGACATGCATGAGCGGCCCGCCCTGCAATCCGGGGAACACTGCGGAGTTGATTTTCTTCGCAATCGCTTCGTCATTGGTGAGGATAACGCCGCCACGGGGACCGCGCAGGGTCTTGTGCGTGGTTGAAGTCACGACATGGGCATGGGGCATCGGCGAGGGGTGCAAGCCCGTCGCGACCAATCCCGCGATATGGGCCATGTCAACCAGAAGCCAGGCGCCGACCTCGTCAGCGATCTCGCGGAACTTCTTGAAGTCGATGATGCGTGAATAGGCTGACGCACCGGCAATGATCAGTTGTGGTTTTTCTGCTCTGGCGAGTTCTGCCACCTGATCGTAGTCGATGAGGCCTTCAGGGGTCAGACCGTACTGGATCGGACGAAACCACTTGCCGGACTGCGCGGGTTTCGCACCGTGCGTCAGATGACCGCCGGCATCAAGCGACATGCCCAGAATGGTATCGCCTGGCTTCAGAAGCGCCAGCTTCACGGCGCCATTTGCCTGAGCGCCGGAATGGGGCTGGACATTAGCAAATTCGGCACCGAAGAGTTTCTTCAGTCGCTCAATGGCCTCTGCCTCGACTTCATCGACATACTCGCAGCCGCCATAATAACGGCGTCCGGGATAGCCTTCGGCATATTTGTTCGTCAGGACGGAACCCTGTGCTTGCAGCACGGCCTTCGAAACGATGTTTTCCGAAGCGATCAACTCGATCTGATCAGCCTGACGGTTTGCCTCACGGTCTATCGATTGTGCGATGACCGGGTCTGCAACATCCAGATTGGTGCGAAACATCTTATCCTCCGCATGATTTCCGAAACGCCACCCATTCCCCCTGAGGTGCCTAATGTTTCTTATAGGAAACTTTTCTAGTTTTGGCAACAAATGTTTTAAATCGAGAAATTTGACCGAATTTCGAGAATGTGCGAATTAAAGTGGAACTGTTGAAAGGCGTATGATGGAACCTGTTTCTCAGAACAAAGATGAAGAGATCACCGAGGCAACGGATCCCGATCACCTGGGAAAAATGATACGGGAAGCGCGCCTTCAGAAAGGTTGGACGCTGGAGGAAGCCGGCAAGGCGGCAGGAATCGGCCGGTCGACCCTGTCCAAGATCGAAAACAATCAAACGCGTCCCAGTTTCGATATCGTTCGCCGCCTGACAAAGGCTCTCGAACTGAAAACGCCGCAACTCTTCGTTCAATCAGGCCCGAGTGATATTTCAGGTCGGCGTGACGTCACTTTTGCAGGTCAGGGTGAGCCGCAAGACACGGCAACATACAGCCACGAGCTTTTGTGCACCGAGCTGACCAGCAAGCGGATGTTTCCCTATATTAGCACGATCAAGGCCAGGGATGTTTCCGAATTCGAGGCGTGGATCCGCCATCGTGGTGAGGAATTCATGTATGTGATCAGCGGAGAACTGACCCTGTTTACCGAGCATTACCGGCCACTTGCTCTCAAGGCCGGCGACTCCGTCTACTATGACAGCGGCATGGGCCATGGTTGCGTTTCCACCAGTAAGGAAAATGCAAAGGTACTGTGGGTGTCACTGGAATAATGCGCCGGTTTGAGCGGTGCGCAAGCTCGATTGCGCACCGTGTTTCCATTAGGAAACATCACTTTCTGTTGTGAAATATGAACCCGATGAAGTTCAAAAGCAGCTGTGCCGCCAGGATCTGGGTGCTCTGGCTTGGGTCATAGTCCGGAGCCACTTCAACAAGATCGATGCCGACCACATTTCCGCGTTTGGACAGGCCCTGCAGAATTTCCAGAACATCGTAATACTGGAAGCCGCCATGGCTGGGCGTACCTGTGCCGGGGGCGATCGACGGGCAAAAGGCGTCAATGTCAATCGTGACGTAGTAGCGTGCTCCTTCCGGAATGCGGGCAAGCACCGCCTCGGGTCCGAGCTTTCGAACCTGTCTCACCGAAAGAATGTCTGATCCGCGCTCGCGGGCATCCGCGTAGCCTTCTCTGGCCGTGGACGACACGTTCCGTATGCCGAGTTGGGTCATGCCCGAGACGTAGTCTTTTTCGATTGCCCGGCGCATGGGATTGCCATGTCCCACCGTGACGCCGTGGCGTTCGTCGACAAAATCCAGATGGGCGTCGATCTGAATGACGTGGATCGGACCGTTCTTCCTGCAATCCTCGGCGAAGGCGTTGATGCATGGAATGTTGACGGAGTGATCGCCGCCAATGGTCACCGGCAGGGCGCCGGCGTCGAGGATCTTCTTGACGCCATATTCGATATTGGCGTGGCTTTCTTCTGTTTTGGTGTGAATGATATCGGCATCGCCGATATCGACAATCCGTACATCCGCACCCAGGTAAGTGGCATCGTCTTCGTGGTCGTAGGCACCGGCGTGTCCGAAGCTGAACAGCGTTGACGCTTCACGCACCGAGCGGGGGCCGAAACGCGCGCCGGAACGGAACTGGCAGCCGAAATCAAACGGGGCTCCAAGGATCGCGACATCGGCGTCGATCTGGTCCCAGTCGGCGACATAGTCTTTCTTGCCGAAGGTTGCGATGCCGACGAAGGGCAAGTTCAAGCGACCCGATTCATAACCATGTCCTGACATGGGTTTCTCCGTATTGGTTATCGATAGGCCAGTTCCGGAAGGAACAGGGCAATTTGCGGAAACGCGACCAGAAGGCCGGTAACGACCAGAAGGATGATAAGGAAAGGCGGCACGCCGCGCACCACATCAACGAACGGACGGCGAAACACGGCAATCGCGGTGAAGAGATTGCAGCCGAATGGTGGTGTAGCTGCTCCGATGGCCACCTGCAGTGTGATCAGCACGCCAACCAAAACCGGATCGAGGCCTGTGGCCTTGATCATGGGTGCAAAGATCGGCACTAGGATCAGGATCACCACGATGGAATCGACGAACATGCAACCGACAAAGAAGGCAATGTTGATTGCCAGCAGAACCATCAGGGGTCCGGCATCGCTCAAACCGAGCGCAGCGATGATCGTTTGCGGAACCTGAGCAAAGGACAGCGTCCAGGAGAACGCGGCACCCGCGGCGATCAGGATAAACACCACCGACGTGATGGCACCGGTCGAGAGTGCGATATCAGGCAGGTCGCGCAGCCGTATCGAACGAAAGACGAGTGCCTCCAGGACAACCGCATAGAGAACGCAAATGGCAGCCGCTTCCGTCGGCGAGAACACGCCGCCATAGATGCCGCCGACGATGATCAACGGGAAACCCATGGGCCAAACGGCACGGCGCATTGAGATAAAGCGTCCTCCCCAATCCGTTTTTGGCAGCACCGGAATGTCGTGCCGGATCGCGTACCACATGCAATAGGCGGAAAAGAGCGCGACGATCAAAAGGCCAGGCACGATCCCGGCGATAAACAATTGGGAGATCGAGGTTCCCGAGACCACGCCATATATGATCATGCCGATTGATGGCGGGATCAGATAGGCAAGATCGGCGGCATTGACGATCAGGCCGATTGCGAAACTGTCATTGTAGCCGGACTTCAACATCCGCGGACGCATAGCCCCGCCAATGGCGACAACGGTTGCCTGTGTCGAACCACAGACAGCACCGAACAGTGCGCAGGCGCTGGTGACCGATATCGCCAACCCGCCCTTGATATGCCCCATAAAGCTCATGACGACGTCGATAAGGCGGTTCGCGGAATGTCCTCGCGTGATGATATCGGCGGCCAGGATAAACATTGGCACGGCGATGAGTGCCGCTGGTTTGACACCGCCAATCATCTGCTGGATCAGGATCTGCAGGTTCATCTCCGGAAAATAAACCAGGAAGCCCAGCACGGCGGCCGAAATCAGCGGCATCTTCATCGGAAACCCTGCCAGAAGCAGAACGACCATAACTATAAGCATGAGTTCGGTCATGACTTGATCTCCTCGTTCTGCTGGTCCGCGTATCGGCTGATCGCGGCAGCAGTTTCCGGGTCCTCGTAGCTGTCCACCTCGACATACGAGACGTAAACCTCGTCCTCGCCGAGATTGAGATTGCGGATCGCCGTCAGAAAATACTGCAGGGATGTCAGCGCGAGGCCGACCACTACCCAGATGTATGTGAGATAGATCGGGATCTGCAGGGCAGGCGTCACACGACCGCGGCGGGCAACCTTGGCGACGTATTCGAAGGCATACCACGCCAGTACGGCCATCATGATTGCCGTCGTAAGGGCAATAACAATCATGAGAATCTTGCGTGTTTTTTGCGGCAGCGTGTCATAGATCGCGGACATTCGGATATGGATGCCCTTACGAGTGGCATAGCCCAGTCCCATAAACGTCACGATGACGATCAGGAATTCGTTGAGTTCCTCGGAAAAATAGATCGACTGATGAAAGACGTAGCGGCCGAGCACGTTGGCAATCGTGTTCACTGCCATCAGGATGATGCCCCAGCTCAGGATATGCACTTCGATTTTGCCGATAACGGCATCTATCTTGCCGAGAACGCTGAACGGCGCGGGTTTGCGTTCCTGCATTTTCCCCTCCCGGTGTTGGGTCCCCCGCGCAATGCAGCGCAGGGGACGGTTTGACCGACTAGGCTTATTGGGAGGCTTGGATTTCAGCCTGCAGAGCGTCCAGCAGCTCCTGGCCACGTGCACCTGCCGT